>QGVH01000020.1 GCA_003242735.1 bacterium
GAGCAACCCCGCGCGTTACCGGCAGAACCTGATCCTCGCGACCGAGATCTCATCGGCCGAAGCGGACCGGCGCATGGCGCTGATCGGCAAGCGCGACCGGGACATCGTGCGCTGGGGCGGCGAGCTGCGCGCCGACTGGCGCATCAACGATGAGCTGACGGCGATCTTCTCGGGCGGCCTCACCCGCGTCGGCAGCGCCGTCGAGCTGACCGGCCTGGGCGGCGCGCAGGCCAAGGAGTGGACGTACAGCTACGTGCAGGCGCGCGCGACCTGGCGCCGGCTCTTCGCGCAGGTCTACGCCAACATGAGCGACGCCGGCGAGACCTACCTGCTCCGTAACGGCGCGCCGATCTCGGACCGCTCGAAGCTCTACGTCGCGCAGGTGCAGCACGGGTTCTCCCTCGGCGAGCGGCAGGACTTCACCTACGGGCTCGACTTCATCTACACGAACCCGATCACCGAGGGCACGATCAACGGCAAGTACGAGGACGACGACCAGACGACGGAGTTCGGCGCGTACCTCCAGTCCGAGACCTCGCTGACGGACCGGCTGCGGCTGGTGCTGGCCGGGCGCGTGGACACGCACTCCGCGCTGCCGGAGGCGACCTTCTCGCCCCGCGCCGGGCTCGTCTTCCAGCCGAGCGAGACGCACGCGTTCCGGCTCACCTACAACCGCGCGTTCTCGACGCCCAGCTTGCTGAACCAGTTCCTGGACCTCGGGAGCGTGATCTCGGATCCGCAACTCTCGGCGCTGGGCTACAGCCTGCGCGTGCAGGGGACGGGCGCGGATGGCTTCCGGTTCCGGACCAACGGCCGGTACCAGATGCGCTCGCCGTTCAACTTCCTCGCGGGGCGGTCGAACGCCGAGCTCCTGAACGTGGACGCCGCCACCGCGTTCAACCGCGCCGTGCTGGCGGCCGCTGCGCTGGCGCAGCAGCAGGGGACGCCGCTCGACCCGAACCTGCTGAGCTTCCTGGCGAGCCTCCAGCCGGGTGACGGCGACATCGCGCTCGCGTACCTGGACGTGAACAACCCCGACCTCGGCGCGCAGCCGCTCTCGAGCCTGCAACTGGACCGGCTCGATCCGATCCGTGAATCGACGACGACGATGATCGAGGCCGGCTACAAGGGCGTGATCGGCGATCAGCTGCTCCTGGCCGCGGACGTCTGGTACTCGCAGCGGAAGAACCTGGTCACGCCGCTGCTGGTCCAGACTCCGCTCATCATGATCGATGCGCCGAGCACGGCGGCTTACCTCGTCCCGCACCTCACGCAATTCTTCCAGGCCGCCGGCTTCCCGCCCGACCAGGCGCAGGCCCAGGCGCAGGCCGTGGCAGGGCAGCTCGCGGGGCGCATGGCGATGATCCCCGTCGGCGTCATCTCCTCTCCGGACGTCAACGCCAACGGCGCGCAGCTCCTCACGACCTACATCAACGTTGACGACAACTTCGACGTCTACGGCCTGGACCTCGCGGCCACGGCGCTCCTCTCCGACTCTTGGTCGCTGACCGGCACGCTCTCGCTGGTCAACGACAACGTCTTCGAGACCGAGAAGGGCCAGGAGGTGACGCTGAACGCGCCGAAGATGAAGGGCGCGATCGGGCTCCAGTACCGTGGCGTGACGAACGGCCTGAACGCGGAGATCCGGGCCCGCTTCAACGATGAGTTCCCGGTGCGCTCCGGCGTGTACAACGCCACGCAGTGCATCGGCGGTAAGGAGCCCGGCACCGAGCCGTGCGTGAAGTCCTACACGCTGGTCGATCTGTTGCTGGGCTACCGTCTGCCGTTCCGCGGCGCGTCCATCCAGCTCAGCGTGCAGAACCTGCTGGACGAGGAGTACCGCAGCTTCCCCGGCGTTCCCTCCGTCGGCAGGATGGCGCTGCTGCGGCTGAAGTACGACTTCTGATGCGAGCGGGCTCCGCGCCGCCGGGCTTGGCGCGGGGCGTTCCGGAAGGTAACGCGGCCGGCGCGCTCCCGAGCGCGCCGGCCGCTTCCGCATCGATGGCACCATGCGGGCCTTCAGCCCGCCCGGGCCGCCACTCCCAACAGTTCGCGCGCGTGCTCGAGGCTCACCGCGCTGTCCGGGTCGCCGCCCAGCATGCGCGCCAGTTCGCGCACCCGCTCTTCGCCCGTCAGTTCGGTCAGGCGGGTCGCCACGCGACCGCCCACCTCGACCTTCTCGACCCGCAGATGGTGGTCGGCGCGGGCCGCGATCTGCGGGAGATGGGTGATGACGAACACCTGATGGCACTCGGCGACCCGCCGCAGGTTCTCGGCGACGCGGTTGGCCGTCACGCCGCCGATGCCGGTGTCGATCTCGTCGAACACCAGCGACGGCACCCGGTCCAGCCGCGCCAGGATGGTCTTGAGCGCGAGCATGACGCGGGAGAGCTCGCCGCCGGAGGCGACACGGGCCAGGGGCCGAGGCTCGAAGCCAACGTTCAGCGCCACGCGGAACTCGACGGCCTCCGCGCCGGCTGCGCCGATCTCGGGGAGCGGATCCAGGGCCACCTCGAAGCGGCCGCCCAGCCCGAGCTCGGGCAAGAGGGCGCCCACCTCCTCCGCGAGCCGCTCGGCCGCCACCGCGCGCCGGGCGGACAACTCACCCGCGAGGCGCTCCAGCTCTGCGCGGGCCTCGGCCTCCTCCTTCTCGAGGGCGCGGCGGTCCAGTGCGCTCCGGTCCAGGATGTCCAGCTCCTCGCGCGCGCGGCGGCCCGTGGCGATCACATCCGCCAGCGTAGGGCCGTACTTGGCCCGCAGCCGGAAGAGCAGATCCTGTCTACGGCGGATCTCCTCGAGCCGTGCCGGGTCGTACTCGATGCGCGCCGCGTACTCGCCCATGCGACGGCCGAGCTCGTCCAGCGTGTAGAGGGCGGATTCCAGGAGCTCGCGGGCGTCGGCTTGACTCGGGTCGATGCGGATCAGGTGGTCCAGCGTGCGGCGCAGCTCGCCCAGGCGCGCGGTGACCGCGTCCTCGGCGGCATAGAGCGCCTGGTGGAGCGTTCCCGAGAGGCGGGCGAGGTCCTCGGCGTGCTCGAGCCGTTGCGCCTCCGCCTCGAGGAGCTCTTCCTCATCTTCCCGCAGCCGCGCCGACTCGATCTCCTCGACCTGGTAGCGGAGCAGTTCGGCGCGCTGCTCGGCCGCGGAACGGCGGCGCTCCAGCTCCTGAAGTCTGCGGCGGCACTCCATCAACCGCGCGTGCGCAGACCGTACCGCTTCCGCCAGCGCCGTGCTCTCCGCGTACGCATCGAGGATGGCGCGCTGCTCCTCCGGCCGCAGCAGGGTCTGGTGCTCGTGCTGGCCGTGCAGGTCCACCAGTCGGCGCCCCAGCTCGCCCACGAACGCGGCGGTCGTGGCCGCGCCGCCGACCCACGCCCGGCCGCGCCCCGTCGCCGAGACCTCGCGCCGGAGGATCAGGTGCCCGTCCTCGGCTTCCAGCCCCTGGTCCGCGAGCAGCTCCAGGATGTCCTCGCGTCCCTCGATGTCGAAGACGCCTTCCACCACGGCGCGGTCGGCGCCTGCCCGGACCAGGTCCGCGGACGCCCGCTCCCCGAGCAGGAGGGACAGCGCACCGACGATGATGGACTTCCCTGCTCCCGTCTCGCCGGTCAGGACGTTCAGCCCCGGAGCGAGCCGGACGGCGACGCGGTCGATGACTGCGAAGTCCTGGATGCGCAGCTCGAGGAGCATACGCGAGTATACCCGGACTCCAGAGGCCGGTTCAATAGCGAAAGGAGCCGTCAGCGCGCGTCCTCGCCCCGCTCGATCGCCCAGTGGAGCTTGCGCCGGAGCGTGGAGAAGAAGCTCTGCCCGGGGAACCGGACCAGCCGCAGCGACGCCTTGCCGCGCCGCACGAGGAGCCGGTCGCCGGGCGTGAGCGCAGCGCCTTCCCGGCCGTCCACCGTGAGCATGACCTCCGCGCTGGGGCTGAGCACCTCGACGCTCACCACTGCGCCGATCGGCAGGACGAGCGGGCGGACGGCCAGGGTGTGGGGGCAGATCGGCGTGGCGAGGATGCAGTCGACGCCTGGGACCACGATCGCGCCGCCAGCCGAGAGCGAGTAGGCGGTCGAGCCCGTTGGCGTGGAGAGGATGATGCCATCGGCGGCGTACGACGCCACCTCCTCACGCTCGTCGCCCTCGCCGATGTACATGGCGAGGCGGATCACGCGTGCGAAGCCGCCCTTGTGCAAGACCGCGTCGTTGACGACGACGTAGGGCGTACCCTCGCCGCCCGCGCGCTGTACCACGCGCGCTTCGAGCGTCAAGCGCTCATCCAGCCAGTAGTCGCCGGCCAGCACACGCTCGAGCGACGTCTGCAGCTCGGCCGGCTGGATCGAGGTGAGGAAGCCCAGGTAGCCCAGGTTCACGCCCAGCACGGGCGTGTGGTGGGGCGCCACGAGGCGTGCGCCCCGGAGCAGCGTCCCGTCGCCGCCGAGGGTGACGAGCAGGTCCACGCTTCCGGGCTCGAAGCGCGGCGCGTCCGGGAAATGGCGCGCCAGATCCTCCTCGACGCACAACTCGATGCCGCGCGCATCCGCAAAGGCGCGCAGCGACTCCAGCGCGGCATCGAGCCCGGAGTAGGCGGGGTGCCCGATCAGGCCGATGCGCGCAATGCTCCCATCGGCCCTGGTGGCCATCACGCCGTTTCCCGCGCCAGCGGCAGCCGCGCCGCCTCCGCGAGTTCCCGGGCGCGGCCCGCAATGCCGTCCGGCGTCAGTCCGCACTGCTCGAGCTGCTCGGAGCGGTTGGCGTGCTCGATGACCTCGTCCGGCACGCCCATGAAGTCGAGGCGCAGGTCCGTCCGCTCGCGACGCATCGGCTCGAGCCGGCGGGCGACCGCCGCGCCGAAGCCGTTGACGATGGTCCCCTCCTCCACCGTCAGCACGGCCGAGTGGTGTTCCACGACCCACGCGAGCGTCTCCTCATCCATCGGCTTCAGGAACCGGCAGTTCACCACCGTGACGTCCAGGCCCTCCGCCTCGAGCTGCTCGGCCGCGGCGAGTGCGGGCAGCACCATGGTGCCCACGGCGAGGATGGCCAGGTCACGACCGGAGCGCACGACCTCCCACGTGCCGAACTCGACCGGCGGGATCTCGGCGAGCGGCGGCACGGGCGCAGGGACGTTGTCCCGCGGGTAGCGCAGCGAGAACGGCTGGCCGCACTCGACCCCGAGGCGCAGCAGGGCGAGCATCTCGGCGCCGTCCTTGGGCGCCGTGACGACCATGTTGGGCACGGCGAGCAGGTACGCGATGTCGTAGAGGCCCATGTGCGTGGGCCCGTCGTTGCCGACCAGCCCGCCGCGGTCCATGGCGAAGACCACGGGCAGCCGCTGGATCGCAACGTCGTGGATGATCGAGTCGTAGGCGCGCTGGAGGAACGTCGAGTAGATCGCCACGACGGGACGCATCCCCTCCACGGCCAGCCCCGCGGCGAACGTGACGGCGTGGCCCTCGGCGATGCCCACATCGAAGAACCGGTCGGGGTAGGCGTCGCCGAACATGCCGGTGCCGGTCCCGCTCGGCATCGCCGCGGTGATCACTGCCACATCGTTCCTCGCCGCGCCCAGCTCGACGAGGCCCTTGCCGAACACGGCCGTGTACGAGGGCATCGCGCCCTTCTTCTTTTCCATCCGGCCGCTCAGCTTGTCGAACGGCGTCGCACCGTGCCACACGACGGGGTTCGCCTCGGCGAGCGGGTAGCCCTTCCCCTTGCGCGTGAGCACGTGCACCAGCCGCGGGCCCTTCATGTCGCGTACCTTCGCCAGCGTGTCCAGCAGCGCGTCGAAGTCGTGGCCGTCCACGGGGCCCACATAGCGGAAGCCCAGCTCCTCGAACAGGATGCCGGGGACGAACATGTTGAGCACGCTCTCCTCGAACTTGCCGGCGAGCGAGCCCATGACGTCCGCGATCGAGCCGGGCGCGCGGTGGATCAGGTGTTTGACCTCGTCGCGCAGGCGGTTGTAGAGCGGATTGGTCACCACCCGCGTGAGGTACTTGTGGATCGCGCCGACGTTGCGCGAGATGGACATCTCGTTGTCGTTGAGCACGACAATGAGGTCGCGCTCCGTGTGCCCGGCGTTGTTGAGGCCCTCGTAGGCGAGGCCGCAGGTGAGCGCGCCGTCGCCGATGATCGCCACGACCTTGTAGTCCTCCCCCTTCAGGTCGCGCGCCGTCGCGATGCCCAGCGCCGCGGAGATGGAGGTCGCCGCGTGGCCCGCGCCGAAGACGTCGTACTCCGACTCCTCGCGCCGCAGGAAGCCGGACAGCCCGCCCTTCTGGCGGATGGTGGGGAACCGGTCGTTGCGCCCGGTGAGCAGCTTGTGCGGGTAGGCCTGATGGCCGACGTCCCAGATGAGTTTGTCCCGCGGCGTGTCGAAGATGTAGTGCAGCGCGATGGTCAGCTCGACCACGCCGAGGCCCGGCGCGAAGTGGCCGCCGACGCGGCTGACCACATCGATGATCCGTTCGCGCATCTCGTGGGCGAGGGCGGGCAGCTCCTCGCGGCCGAGCCGACGGAGGTCATGCGGCGAAGCGATACGATCCAGAAGCTGGGGCACCACGGCCTCCTTCACGAGTGAAACCAGCGACGACGGCGTGTCGGTCGCGGCGACGACCTTCGGGCCGTTCCGCCGCGACCCCGCGGCCGTACGTGGAATAGGCCCGTCATCGCGCCCGATCCACGGCGTAGCGGGCGAGCGCCTCGAGCTCGGGGCTCCGGATCCCGGCGGCGCGGAGTGTGGCGATGGCGGCATCCGCCTCGGCCCTGGCGCGCTTCCGCGCGGCATCCACGCCCAGCAGCGCCGGGAACGTCGCCTTGCCGAGGACCTGATCCCGGCCTGCGGGCTTGCCGAGCTCCGCCGCATGCGCCGTCACATCGAGCAGGTCGTCCGTGATCTGGAAAGCCAGACCGAGCGACCGCCCGTAGCTCGCCAGCGCGTGGATCATGGGCTGCGCAGCGCGGGCCGCGCGTCCGCCCAGCGCGGGCGCGGCCGCGAGCAGCGCGCCCGTCTTGGCGCGGTGGACGCGTTCCAGCTCGGGCAGGCTCACCTCCCGGCCCTCTGCCTCCAGGTCGAGCCACTGTCCGCCGACCATCCCGGCGGCGCCGGCGGCGACGCACAGCTCGCGCAGCGCGTCGGCGCGTTCCCCTGCCGGCAGTCCCAGGTCAGCCGCTCCCGAATCCAGCACCCGGCAGGCGAGTGGAATCATGGCCGCGCCCGCCACCGCCGCCACCGCGGCGCCGTGCACGCGGTGCGTCGTCGGCCGTCCACGGCGCAGGTCGCTGTCGTCCATGCACGGGAGGTCATCGTGGACGAGCGAGTAGGCGTGGATCAGCTCGAGCGCGCACGCGATACGGTACACCGCAGGACCCGGCTCGTCCACACTGACGGCGCGGAACGCCGCGATGCACAGGATCGGCCGGAACCGCTTGCCGCCCCCCATCACGGCGTAGCGGACGGCGTCGGCGAGCGGGGCGGGCCAGCCCGCGAGCTCCTCAGCCAGCACCTCGGCGAGGGCGCGCTCCACTCGCCCGGCCTCGGCGGCGACGAACGCCGGAACGCCCGAAGCGGCAGCCGGCCCGCTCACGACTCGCCCCGGACCATGGGCTCGAGGACCACCGTGCCGTCCTCTTCGACCTGCAACTGCTCGACCCGGAGCCGGGCCTGCCGGAGCAGCTCGCGGGCGTGGCGGATGTGCTGGATGCCCTCCTCGAAGAGCGCCAGCGCCTGCTCCAGCTCCAGGTCGTCACGTTCGAGCGCCGCGACGATGGCGTCGAGCCGCGCGAGTCGCGCTTCGAAGCCGGCATCGCGGTCGGTTTCAGCCGCCATGGCCACCGCCCTCCGGGTCCAGCGAAACGTCCTCGACACGACACTCCACCCGCCCGTCCACGACGCGCAAGCGCACGCGCCCGCCCGGCTCGAACTGGCGCGCGCTGCGGAGAATCCGGCCGTCGGCTCCGAGCGGGACCGCGTAGCCGCGCCGGAGCGCGGCGAGCGGCGAGAGCGCGTCGAGACGGCCGGCCAGCGCCTCGAGCCGCTCCGCCCGCCGCTGGATCGTCCGCCCGATCGCCTCGTCCAGCGCACCCCGCAGGCCGTCCACCTCGTCACGCGCGTCGTCCAGACGGCGGCGCACCGCGGCACCCAGCCGCGCCGCCAGCACGGCGACCTCGCGGCCGACCGCGCCCCGGTCCGGAACCACCATCTCCGCGGCGGCGGACGGCGTCGGCGCGCGGGCATCGGCGACGAGGTCGGCGATCGTCACGTCGATCTCGTGCCCCACCGCGCTCACCACCGGGATCGGAGAGGCGGCGATGGCCCGCGCGAGGACCTCCTCGTTGAACGCCCAGAGGTCCTCCACCGAGCCACCGCCCCTCCCCACGATGAGCACATCGGCGACGGGAGCGGCGCGGAACACGCCGAGCGCCCGGGCCAGGTCCTCCGCCGCGCCCTCGCCCTGCACCCGCGCCGGGCAGAAAACCACCCGCGTCCACGGCGCCCGCCGCTCGATCACGCGGAGGATGTCGTGGAGCGCGGCGCCATCGGGAGACGTGACGATGCCGACGGTGGCGGGGAAACGCGGGAGCGGCCGCTTCCGCTCCGGCGCGAGCAGCCCCTCCTGCTCCAGCTTGGCGCGCAGCCGCTCGAACGCCAGCCGCCACAGGCCGCCCGCACCCTGCGCTTCCAGCTCACGGACGACGAGCTGGAAATCCCCGCCCCGCTCGTAGACCGTGAGCGTGCCGAACGCGCGCACCTCCATGCCCTCCTCGGGGTCGGTGGGCAGACGCTGCGCGTCGGTCCGGAACATCACGCAGCGCAGGCGCGCGGTGGCATCCCTGAGCGTGAAGTAGCAGTGACCCGAGCCGTGTCTCTTCCAGCCCGTCACCTCGCCCGCCACCCAGAGCGGCGGGACCGTGCCCTCGAGGAGCTGCCGCGCCATCGCGTTGACCGCCGACACGCTGTACGCGCGCGGCGGGACCCTGCGCTCCGCGACGAGACGCGACGTCTCGCTCCAGGTGAGGTGCAGCTCGAAGAGATCCAAGCTCATCCGTGCGGGCTGACGGCCGTCTGCGCTTCCGTGCTGCGGGCGGTCAGGCGCCTGGCCGCCTCCAGCGTGTTCCGGAGGAGCATGGTGATGGTCATGGGGCCGACGCCGCCCGGAACCGGCGTGATCGCTTCCGCGATCTCCGCGACCTCGTCGAACGCCACATCGCCGACCACGCGGTAGCCCTTCTCGCTCGACGGATCCGCCACCCGGTTCACGCCGACGTCGATGACGATGGCGCCGGGCTTGACCATGTCGCGGCGGATCAGCTCCGCGCGGCCCGCCGCGGCGACGAGGATGTCCGCCTCACGCGTCACCGCCGCCAGGTCCGGCGTGCGGCTGTGGGCCACCGTGACGGTCGCGTCCCCGCCTCTGCCCGTCCGGAGCAGCAACAGCGCGAGCGGACGGCCGACGATGTTCGAGCGGCCGACGATGACGACGCGCTTGCCGGCGGGATCGTAGCCGTTGCGCAGGAGGAGCTCGACGATACCCGCCGGCGTACACGGCGCGAGCACCTCACGGTCGCCGGACGCGAGACGGCCCATGTTCATGGGGTGGAACGCGTCCACGTCCTTCGCGGGGTCGATCCGCAGCAGGACCTCGTCGGTGCGGATCTGCTTGGGTAGCGGGAGCTGGACCAGGATGCCGTGGATCTCCGGGTCGACGTTCAGCCCGTCGATCACGCCGAGCAGCCGCTGGTGGGATGTGTCGCCCGGAAGCACGATGCTGCGCGAGTAGAAACCGGCGGCGTCCGCCGCGCGCCCCTTCATCCGGACGTAGATCTGACTCGCCGGATCGTCGCCCACCAGGATGGTGGCGAGGCCGGGGCGCACGCCGGTCTCTCGCTGGAAGCGCGCAGCCTCATCGGCGATCTCTGCGCGCATCGTGCTGCTCAGTTCGGTCCCGCTGAGGATCCTGGCCATTCTTCCCCCTCATCGACTGACGGCCGCGTGCCTCAACGCGCGAAGTCCACCGCGCGGGTCTCCCGGATCACGACGACCTTGATCTGCCCCGGATACTGGAGCTCCTCCTCGAAACGCCGCGCGATGGCTTCACTCAAGCGGATCGCACCGGCATCGTCAATCATCTCGGGCTCCACCATGACCCGGACCTCGCGGCCTGCCTGGATCGCGAAGCAGCGCTCCACGCCCGGGAAGCTCTGCGCGATCTCCTCCAGCTTCTCGAGGCGCTTGACGTAGGTTTCGAACATCTCGCGGCGCGCACCCGGCCGCGAACCGCTGATCGCATCCGCCGCCGTGACGAGGAACGTCTCCGGGTAACGGTGCGGCTCCTCGTCGTGGTGCGCGCGGATCGCATTCAGCACCTGGTCCGGCTCACCGTACTTCTTGCAGAGCTGGTAGCCGAGCTCGACGTGGGTGCCCTCGTGCTCGTGCGTGAGGCCCTTGCCGATGTCGTGCAGCAGGCCCATGCGCTTGGCCATCTGCACGTCCAGCCCCATCTCCGCCGCCATGTTGCCGGCGAGGATGGCGACTTCCTTGGCGTGGAGGAGCTGGTTCTGCCCGTACGACGTGCGGAAGCGCAGACGGCCGAGCACCTTCACGATCTCCGGGTGCACCCCGTGGATGCCCAGCGAGTAGAGGACCTCCTCGGCCGCCTGGATCATCATCTCCTCGACTTCCTTCCGGCTCTTCGCCACCACCTCCTCGATCCGGCCCGGGTGGATCCGGCCGTCCGCGATCAGCTTCTCCAGGCTGATCCGGGCCGTCTCCCGGCGGATCGGGTCGAAGCCCGAGAGGATCACCGCCTCGGGCGTGTCGTCGATGATGACATCGATGCCGGTGGCCTGCTCGAACGCGCGGATGTTGCGGCCCTCCCGCCCGATGATCCGGCCTTTCATCTCATCGGAGGGCAGGCTCACGACGGAGACCGTGCACTCGGCCGTGTGGTCGGCCGCGATGCGCTGGATCGCGAGGGCGATGATGTTGCGCGCCTCCCGCTCCGCTTCCCGGCGCGCGTTCTCCTTGATCTCGCGGATCATCTTCGACGCCTCGGCCCGCGCCTCTTCCTCCATGTCCTGCATGAGCTGGCGCTTGGCCTCTTCGGCGGTCATCCCCGCGAGCTGCTCGAGCCTGTGCCGCGCCTCCTTGGCGAGCTGCTCGTTCGCGGCCGCCTGCCGCTCGACGTCCGCGAGCCGGTCCTGGAGCTCGCGCTCCCGTTCCTCGAGCTCTTGCTCCTTCTCGTCGAGGATGTCGTACTTGCGGTCCAGGCTCGACTGGCGCTCTTCCAGTCGCCGCTCGATCCGCTCGAGCTCTTCCCGGCGGCGGGCCTCCTCCCGCTCCCACTCCTGTTTGGCGCGGTAGGCGGCCTCCTTGCCCTCCAACTCGGCAGCCTTGCGGATGCGCTCCGCGTCCTGCTCCGCTGCCCTCCGGATCCTCGCCGCCTCATCCTCGGCGCTGGCCTTGGCGCGCCTGAGTCGGAGACGTTCCGCCCACCAGCCCACGAGCCAGCCGAGCGCGAGCGCCCCGACGGCAATGGCGCCGGTCACGATCAGGCTTTCCATGTTCTCTCCGAAAACGGGCGCCCGCGGGGGCGCCCGAGGTGGGCAAGTCCACTCGCTGCCAGCGCTTAGCCATCCTCGGCCGAGGCGCGGCCGGGCTCCGTGGCCCCTGGTGGGGAACCTAGGGCGTCCTCGCGAGGGGACGCAAGGTCCCCGGCCGGGACGGAGGCCTCGATGTCCGCCGTCAACCTCGCCGCCAGGCGGGCGATCTCCCGCCGGAGCGCCTCCGCCTCCGCCCGGGCCTGGAAGAGCTGGTCGCTCAGGGAGAGCGCAGCCAGGATCGCCGCTTTGTGGGCCTCCACCAGCGCCCCCTGCCGCATGACCTGGCTGACCGTCTGGTCCACGAGCGCCGCGCACCGACGCATGTACTCCGGCGCGGCCTCCGCGCGGATCGTGTACTCCTCTCCCGCAATCGTGACGGTGACCGTCGACTTCGTCGTGGACTGGTTCACGTGCGCGCCTCCGGTCGCGCGCGCCGGCCACGCCGCTCCGCCGGCTTCACCGACGATCGTCCTCCATGAACCGGAGCCGAGCGGCGATGCGGCTCACGCCGGCGCGCGCCTGTTCGATCCGCTCGCGCAGCGCCGCGTTCTCGGCTTCGAGCTCCGCGACCCGCTGGCGCAGCTCGAACGGATCCACGACGCCGGCCGCGACCTCGCGGAGCGCCTTCTCCAGCTCGGCGACGCGCCGCTCAGCCGCCTCCGCGCGGCGCCGGCACGCGGCGTACTCATCCAGCAGCCGCCGAACGGCGAGTTCGAGGCGGTCCCATTCCGGCGGCACGCTCACTGGCGTGCCCCTAGGCCCGCCGCTCGATACCGAGCTCATCCTTCAGCCGCCTGAGGATGCGTTCCGTGGCCGTGTCCGCCTCGTCGTCCCTCAAGGTCCGATCCGGAGCACGGAAACGCAAGCGGAACGCGATGCTGCGGTGGCCGGCCGGGACGGCGCGCCCGCGGAAGACGTCGAAGGGGTGCACGTCTTCCAGGTACGCACCGCCGGCGCTGCGGATCACCGCCTCCACGCGGGCCGCCGGTACGTCGTCGGGGACGAGGAGCGCGATGTCCCGCTCCGTGGCGGGGTGGGTCGGCAGCGCCCGGAACTGCGGCATGGAGACCGCCGCCATGGCGGGATCGAGCCGCACCTCGAACGCCCAGATGGGGTCCGCCCACGCCGGCGCATCCACGGCGTCCTGCGCGATCCGGCCGCCGCCGCCGATCCTCCGCCCCTCCGCGTCGAACACCTGGAACGACAGTCCCGGGACGTACGGCCGCTCCACGGCCCCGTCCTCGGCCGGCCGCACCGCGTCGGGGCCCAGCCCCAGCGCCCGGGCCACCTCGGTGAGCAGCGCCTTGAGATCCCAGAGGTCGAACGGCTCGGCCTGGCCGCTCCAATGCGGAGGCGTCCGGGCGCCGCTCACCACCACCGCCAGGTGCGTCGCTTCGATCGGGAGGTCGCCGGGGGTGGCGCCCGGCGCGAACACCGTGCCGATCTCGAACAGCCGGACGTGCCGCACTCCGCGGGCAAAGTTGTGCTCCACCCGGCGCAGCAGCCCCGGCACGAGGGCGCGGCGCAGCCGGCTCTCGGCCGACGAGAGGGGGAGGAGCAACGCGACGTCGCCCTCTCCCTCCGGCGCGAACGCGGCCGTCCGGGACTCGAGCAGGCCCCTCCCCACCAGCAGCGTGCGCAGCCGGTCCTCCAGCACCGAGAGCGGCGCCTCCGGCACGTTGCCGACCCGGAACGGCCGCAGCTCCGACGGGAACGCCTCGTAGCCGTGCCGGCGGGCCACCTCTTCGATGAGGTCGATCTCCCGGGTGACGTCGTAGACCCGATAGCCCGGCACTTCGAAGCGCAGGGCGCCATCCCCGGCGCCGACCCGCTCGAACCCGAGCGGCTCCAGGTACCCGGCCACCGTCGCGGCGTCGAACCGCTCGCCCAACACGAGGGAGACCCGCTCCGGCCGGACCGACACCACCAGGGGCGCACGCGGCTCGGGGTAGATGTCCACCGCATCCCGCTCCACGGTCCCGCCCGCCACCGCGACGATCAACGCCAGCG
Organism: bacterium; assembly: GCA_003242735.1. NCBI lineage: Bacteria > bacterium. The sequence goes on from QGVH01000020.1 coordinate 13,612, forward strand.
CGCGCCGCGCCGCCCGCTCCAGCCCGTCCGGGTCCACACCGCGCTCGTAGCGGAAGCTGGCGTCCGTGGAGAGCCCCAGCGCGCGCCGGGCCCTGCGGATCGCCTTCGGGTCGAAGAGCGCGCACTCGAGGAAGACGTTCGTCGTCGACTCCGTCACCTCGGAGTCCTCGCCGCCCATCACGCCCGCCACCGCCACCGGGCGCTCGGCATCGGCGATGACGACCATGTCCTCGTGGAGCACGCGACGCTGCCCGTCCAGCGTCACGATGGTCTCACCCGCCGCCGCGCGACGCGCCACGATCCGCGGCCCCGCCAGCCGGTCCAGGTCGAAGGCGTGCAGCGGCTGGCCCAGCTCGTACAGGACGTAGTTCGTGGCGTCCACCACGTTGTTCACCGGCCGCAGCCCCACCGCCCGCAGCCGCGCCGCCAGCCAGGCCGGCGAGGGACCCACCTTCACCCCCCGGATCACCGCGCCAATGTAGCGCAGGCAGCCCCGGGGATCCTCGATGGCCACGGCCACACCGCCGGCCCGCCCCTCCTCCGCGACCCGCTCGAACACCACGTCTTCGAAGAGCCCCGGCCCTTCCAACCCCGGCAGCGGGCCCAGCCGGATCCCGGCCACGCCGCCCGGCGCCAGCTCCCGGGCCACGCCGATGTGGGACAGCAGGTCCGGCCGGTTCGGCGTCACGTCCACCTCGAGCCGCACATCGTCCAGCCCCGCCGCCACCCGGAACGGCTCGCCGGGCGTGTAGGTGCCGTGCAGCTCAAGCAAGCCACTGTGGTCGCGACCAAGACCCAACTCCCTCTCACTACACAACATCCCCTCACTCACTTCACCCCGGATCTTGGCCTTCTTGATCCGTACGCCGCCGGGCAGCGCCGCGCCCACCGGCGCGAACGGGTAGTACGCCCCCGCCCGCACGTTCGGCGCGCCGCACACCACCTGGAGCCGGCCGCCGCCCGCCTCGACCTCGCACAGCGACAGCCGGTCCGCGTTCGGGTGCTTGCGCACCGACTCCACACGGGCCACCACGATGTCTTCCAGGCCGGCACCCAGCGGCACGACCGCATCCACGGGTGCGCCGTACGTGGCCAGCCGGGCGGCGATCCCCTCGGGCGTGTCCTCCAGTCCCGGCGCCAGGTCCCTCAACCACCGGTAGCTGATGTTCATCGGCCGATCAGGCGAACTGCTCCAGGAATCTCACATCCGACTCGTAGAGCAGCCGGATGTCCGGGATGCCGTAGCGCAGCATGGCGATCCGGGCCGGCCCCATGCCGAAGGCGAACCCCGTGTACCGTTCCGGGTCGTAGCCCACGCTCTCGAACACCGCCGGATCCACCATCCCGGCGCCCATGATCTCCAGCCAGCCCGTCCCCTTGCACGTCGAGCAGCCGCGGCCGCCGCAGATCGTGCAGCTCACGTCCACCTCGGCGCTCGGCTCGGTGAACGGAAAGAACGACGGGCGGAAACGCACCTTCGTCTCGGGGCCGAACATCCGGCGCGCGAACTCCGCCACGGTCGCGCGCAGGTCCACGAAGCTGATCCCCTCGTCCACCACCAGCCCCTCGATCTGCTCGAACGCCGGGGCGTGGGACGGGTCGAACGGGTCCCGCCGGTAGCACATCCCCGGCGCCACGATCCGGATCGGCGGCCGGTAGGCCTGCATGGTCCGGATCTGCACCGGCGAGGTGTGGCTGCGCAGGAGGATGCCGTCGCCCAGGTAGAAGGTGTCGTGCATGTCCGCCGCCGGGTGGTCCAGCGGCGTGTTGAGCGCGATGAAGTTGTACCAGTCCGTCTCCGCCTCGGGGCCCCGGACGCGGACGAAGCCCAGCGAGCCGAGCACGGCGCAGACGTCGTCAATGACCTGCGTGACCGGATGGCGCGCCCCGACCCACGCGGCCCTCGCGGGGAGCGTGAGGTCTTCCTTGACGACTTCTCTCGCCGTAGAGAGTTCCGCGGCGCGCGCCTCGAGCAGTTCCGTGATCGCGGCCTTGACGCGGTTCGCCGCCGCGCCGACCCGGGGCCGCTCTTCTGCATCCAGCTCCCCGAGCCGCCGCAGGACGGCCGTGAGCCGCCCTTCCTTGCGGCCCAGCCACTGGACGCGGGCCTGCTCCAGCGCCTCCGGGGAGGCGGCGTTCCGGATCGCGTCGAGGGCTTCCTTCTCGATCCGCTCGAGCTCGAGGAGGAGATCGTGTTGCGACATCGTTTCTTCCACTCACGACGGGGCGCTCACGCGCCGCTCCGCGAGAGACGTTCCAGGTCGCTGTTCAGGCCCGCGACCAGCACACGGTCGCCGGGGCCGAAGACGAAATCGGGCGGCGGGGAGACGAGGACCTGACCCGGAGTGCCGGGCTCCGGGCCCGGCCGGCGGACGGCGACGACGGTGACGCCGAAGCGGCGCCGGAGCTCTGCTTCGGCGAGGGAGCGTCCCAACAGGACGTCGGGCACGGCGATCTCGGCGACGGAGGCGTCGGGGCCCAGCTCGGTGAGGGCGCCCAGCGCGAAGCCCGCCGCGACCTGTCGTGCGACGCGCTGCCCCATGTCCCGCTCGGGAAACAGGATCTCCTCCACGCCGAGACGCGTCAGGACACGGGCTTGCTGCGTGGAGTTGACCTTGGCGATGATGCGGCGGACGCCCAGCTCCCGCAGCGCCAGGGTGCAGAGGATGGAGGCGTCGAGGTCGCCGATGGTGTTGAAGACCACCTCGTAGCGATCAATGTGGAGCGCCCGGAGGGCGTCCCGGTCGGTCGCGTCGGCCTGGACCGCCTCGGCGACCTCCGAACCGACGGCCTCGACCGCGGCCAGATCACGGTCCACGGCGAGGACGCGATGGCCCAGCTCTGCCAGGGTGCGGGCGATCGCGTTGCCGAAGAGGCCGAGACCGAGGATCGCGTAGCCCTCAGGGCGCGCCACAGCCACACCGGGCGGCCCGCGCCGACCCGCCCCGCCTCAGCCGAGGTGTGCCTTGGCCTGGCGGACCAGCTCGCCGAACGCCGCCGGGTCGCGCACCGCGAGGTCGGCCAGCACCTTCCGGTTCACCTCGATCCCGGCGTGCTTGAGGCCGTTCATGAAGCGCGAGTAGTTGAGGCCCTCGTCGTGCGCGCGCACGGCCGCGTTGATGCGGGTGATCCAGAGCCTGCGGAACTGCCGCTTGCGCTGCTTGCGGTCGCGGTAGGAGTAGGCCCAGCCACGCTCGACCGCGTTCTTCGCGATCCTCCACAGCTTGGAACGGGCCCCCCAGTACCCCTTGGCTGCCTTGAGATACCGCTTCTTCTTGCGGTGGCGGGCCACCGCGTTCGTGCTCCGTGCCATGCCTCACCTCCCCAGCAACCGCTTGACCCGACCCTTGTCCGCCTTGGAGACGAGCGTGGGCTGCGTCAGCCGCCGCTTCCGCTTGGACGGCTTCTTGGTCAGGATATGGCTCTTGTTCGCGTGACGACGGCGGATCTTCCCGCTCCCGGTCAGCCGGAAGCGCTTCACCGCGCTCTTGTTCGTCTTCTGCTTGGGCATCGTTCCCTCCCGGAACCCCTCGACCCACCGGCCGCCGCTCGGATCAGCGCCGCGGGGCCAGGATCATCGTCATGTTCCGGCCCTCGAGGAGCGGCTCCGACTCGACGCGGCCGACATCCTCCAGGGCCTTGGCCACGCGGACCAGCACGTCCCGCCCGATCTCCGGGTGGGCCACCTGCCGTCCGCGGAACATCATGGTCGCCTTGACCTTGTTGCCCTCCTCAAGGAAGCGGCGCGCGTGGCGGATCTTGAACTCGAAGTCGTGCTCGTCGATGCCGGGCCGGAACTTGACTTCCTTGATCTGGATCTGGTGCTGCTTCTTCCGCGCCTCGCGGGCCTTGCGGGCCTGCTCGTACTTGTACTTGCCGTAGTCCATGATCCGGACCACCGGCGGCCGCGCGTTCGGCGCCACCTCCACCAGATCGAGACCCTGGCTCTCGGCGACGGCGAGCGCTTCGTCAACCGACATGATGCCGAGCTGGACGCCATCGGCACCGATGACCCGGACCGGGCTGATCCGGATCTGTCGGTTCACGCGGACTTTCTTCTCGGTCGCGATTGTTCCTCCTCTCCGAGTGGCGAACAAAAAAGGACCCGCGCCGACGGGTCCATTCCAGCACCGAGCCCTCCAGCCAGCCGATGCTGGCCAGAGGCGCTCGCTCCTGAACCCGGCGGTGCCGCGCATGCGGACCGAAGGGTGGGGAGGCTGGATGGCCCTCCCGCTTCCCGTTTTGGACAACGCGCAATATTACGTGCCTGCGCGCGCGATGTCAAGTCGTCAATGCCCTCGTCTCCACCGCCTGCCGCACCATCTGAATGAATTCCGCCCGGGGCATGACCTCCTGCTTGCCCCCCGTGCCCCGTCGCCGCACGGCCACCGTCCCGGCCTGCACCTCCCGCTGCCCGAGGACGGCCATGTACGGGATCTTCTGCATCTCCGCGTCGCGGATCCGGTACCCGAGCGTCTCCGACCGGGCATCCAGCGTGGCGCGCAGGCCGGCCCGGCGCAGCTCTTGGACGAACTCCTCCCCCGCGGGCCGGAGTTCGTCCGTGATGGTGAGCACCCGCACCTGCTCGGGCGCGAGCCACGGCGGGAACGCGCCGCCGTAATGCTCGAGCAACCCGCCCACGAAGCGCTCCATGGATCCCAGGAGCGTACGGTGGATCATCACCGGCCGGTGCGGACGGTTGTCCGGGCCGATGTACTCCAGCCCGAAGCGTTCCGGCAGGTTGAAGTCCAGCTGGAGCGTGGGGCCCTGCCACTCACGGCCGAGGGCGTCCACCAGCATGATGTCGATCTTCGGGCCGTAGAACGCCCCGCCGCCCTCATCCACCTTGTAGTCCAGGCCACGGCGCTCGAGCACCTGCCGGAGCTGCTCCGTCGCAGCGTCGTAGACGGCCGGGTCGCCGATCGCCTTGTCGGGCCGGGTGGCGAGGAACGCGTGGTACTCGTACCCGAACGTCGCCATCATGTAGGAGACCAGGTCCAGGAGCCGGTCGAACTCCTCCGGGACCTGCTCCGGCGTGCAGAAGATGTGCGCATCATCCTGCGTGAAGCCGCGCACGCGCATCATGCCGTGCAGCACGCCGCTCCGCTCGTAGCGGTAACACGTGCCCAGCTCGGCGTAGCGGATGGGCAGGTCGCGGTACGAGCGCGTCTCGGACTTGTAGATCAGGATGTGGTTCGGGCAGTTCATCGGCTTGACCCGGTACGGCTCGCCGTCCACGTCCATCGCGGCGAACATGTTCTCCGCGAACGTGTCCGCGTGGCCGCTGATCCGGTAGAGCTGCTCGCTCGCGATGTGGGGGGTGAAGACCAGGTCGTAGCCGTGCTCCAGCAGCGTCTTCCGGAGGAACTCCTCGATGGTGTAGCGGATCAGCCCGCCCTTGGGATGCCAGTGGATCAGGCCGGGCCCCACCTCCGGGTGGACGCTGAAGATGCCCAGCTCGCGGCCGAGCTTGCGGTGGTCGCGCCGCTTGGCCTCCTCCAGACGTTCGAGGTACTCCTGAAGGTCCTTCTCCGTGAACCACGCCGTTCCGTAGATGCGCTGCAGCATCTGGCGCCGCTCGTCCCCGCGCCAGTAGGCGCCCGCCGTGGAGAGCAGCTTGAAGTGCTTGACGTAGCCGGTGGAGGGGACGTGCGGCCCGCGGCAGAGATCGAGGAAAGGCCCGTTGCGGTAGACGGTGATGACCTCGTCATCCCCCATTTCCTCGAGCCGCTCGAGCTTCAGCGGGTCGTCGGCGAACAGCTCCCGCGCCTCCTCCTTGGTGACGACGCGGCGCTCGAACGGGTCGTTGCACCGTACGACCTCCCGCATCCGCTCCTCGATTTCCTGGAGCTCCTCGGGCGTGAAGGGGCGGTCGACCTCGAAGTCGTAGTAGAAGCCGTTCTCGATCGGCGGGCCGAAGCCGATGCGGGCCTCGGGGCGGATCTGGCGCACGGCCGTCGCCAGGATGTGGGCGGCGGAGTGCCGAAGCAGGTCCAGCGCCTCCGGGCTCTTCTCCGTGATGATCTCGAGCTGGACATCGTGCTCGAGCGGCCGGCTCAGGTCGATGATCTGGCCGTTGGCCCGCGCGGCCAGCGCCGCGCGGGCGAGCCGCGGCCCGATGCGCTCGGCGACTTCCCGTGGTGTGGAGCCCCGCGGCACTTCGAGCGTCTTGCCGTCGGGGAGAGTCACGCGGATGTTGTCCACAGCAGTGGCTGACATGGCTCGTTCGTCCCTCCGGGCCGCGCCCGCGACGCCACGCCCCTCCTGGTCGCTCGGGACGCCGTGATCCCTCCCGGACGCCCCGCAGAACGAAAACGGCCCCTCGACTCTCGAGAGGCCGCGTCCGTCCCGAGCCACGTCGTCGCGCCTTCAGCGCGCGCAGGCCGGCACGCCGCCTCTCAGGCAGATCCGGGTCGTGGCCTCGGTGCGCGCGCGGCGACGACGAAGCATGGTTCGGATGCCTCGAAACGCGTGGAGTTTCCACGCGAATTCTAACCGGCGCACCCGCGAGCGTCAAGGCGAGATCCGGCCCCGGCGGCCCGCGGGGAGGGCGCAGAGAAAAAGCCCTTCGCGCCGTTCGGCGCGAAGGGCCGCTGCACGAGTCGCGGCAGGGGGCGAGGCCGGGGAACTCCCCCGCCCTCGCCCTCGCCCGGGTCCTCGCCTCCGGCTCAGTACATGCCGCCCATGCCGCCCGGCATCGACGAGGACTTCTCGGGCTCCTTCTTCTCGACGACCACCGCCTCCGTCGTGAGCAGCAGGCTGGCGATGGACGCCGCGTTCTGGAGCGCCGTGCGGGTGACCTTCGTCGGGTCGATCACGCCCGCCTCGACCAGGTCCTCGTACTTGTCGGTCTGGGCGTTGTAGCCGAAGTTGAGGTTGTCGCTGCTCCGGACGCGCTCGACCACGATCGAGCCATCCAGGCCCGCGTTCTCCGCGATCTGGCGCAGCGGCTCCTCGAGCGCACGCAGCACGATCTGCGCGCCGATCTGCTCGTCCGGATCCTCGAGCTTGAAGTCCTTGAGCCGCTGCTGGACACGCACGAGCGCGACGCCGCCACCCGGGACAATGCCCTCCTCGACCGCAGCACGCGTGGCGTGCAGCGCGTCCTCGACGCGGGCCTTCTTCTCCTTCATCTCGGTCTCGGTCGCCGCGCCGACGTGGATCACCGCGACGCCGCCGGCGAGCTTCGCGAGCCGCTCCTGCAGCTTCTCACGATCGTAGTCCGACGTGGACTTCTCGATCGCGACGCGGATCTCGTTGATGCGGCCCTTGATCTTCTCCGGATCGCCCGCGCCATCGACGATCGTGGTGTTGTCCTTGTCCACGACGACGCGCTTCGCACGGCCGAGGTCCGAGATCACCGCGTTCTCGAGCTTGAAGCCGACCTCCTCGGAGATCACCTGGCCGCCCGTCAGGATCGCGATGTCCTGCAGCATGGCCTTGCGGCGTTCACCGAAGCCCGGCGCCTTGACCGCGCAGACCTTGAGGGTGCCGCGCAGCTTGTTGACCACCAGCGTGGCCAGCGCCTCGCCCTCGACATCCTCGGCGATGATCAGGAGGGGCTTGCCCATCTGCGCGACCTTCTCGAGGATCGGCAGCAGATCCTTCATGGAGCTGATCTTCTTGTCGTGGATCAGCACCAGCGGATCCTCGAGCACCGCCTCCATCCGCTCGGGGTCGGTGATGAAGTACGGCGACAGGTAGCCACGGTCGAACTGCATGCCCTCGACCGTCTCGAGCGTGGTCTCGAGACCCTTGGCCTCCTCGACCGTGATGACGCCGTCCTTCCCGACCTTCTCCATGGCGTCCGCGATCAGGTTGCCGATCTCCGGGTCGTTGTTCGCCGAGATCGTGCCGACCTGCGCGATCTCCTTCTTGCCCTTGGTCGGCGTCGAGATCTTCTTCAGCTCCTCGACGACCTTCTCGACCGTCTTGTCGATGCCGCGCTTGAGCGCCATCGGGTTGGCGCCGGCGGTGACGTTCTTGAGACCCTCGCGGAAGATGGCCTGGGCGAGGACCGTAGCGGTCGTGGTGCCGTCACCGGCCAGGTCGCTGGTCTTGGTGGCGACCTCCTTGACCATCTGAGCGCCCATGTTCTCGACCGGGTGCTCGAGCTCGATCTCCTTGGCCACCGTCACGCCGTCCTTGGTGACGGTCGGCGAGCCGAACTTCCGGTCGATCACGACGTTGCGGCCCTTGGGACCCAGAGTGACCTTGACGGCCTCCGCGAGCTGGTCTACGCCGCGCTTGAGCGCTGCGCGGGCGTCAACGTCGAAATGGAGTTCCTTGGCAGCCATGTTGGCTATCCTCCACGCTCCGTGGAATGGCGGTGATTTCGGTTACGACTTGATGATCGCGAGCACGTCGGACTCGCGAAGGATCAGGTACTGCTCGTCGCCGACCGTGACCTCGGTGCCGCTGTACTTGCCGTAGAGGACGCGGTCACCCTCCTTGAGCTCCGGGGCGATGCGCTTGCCGTCCTCGGTCAGCTTGCCGGGGCCGACGGCAACGACCTCGCCCTGCTGCGGCTTCTCCTTGGCGGTATCGGGGATGTAGAGGCCGCCCTTCATCTGTTCGGTTTCCTCGAGCGGCTTGACGACGACCCGATCCGCGAGCGGCTGGATGCGTGTCGCAGACGCCGTGGCCATACCGTGATCCTCCGTATCGAGAGGTGACAGTTGACGTCGGGCTGTTAGCACTCATCAGAGGTGAGTGCTAACAGACCCCGAATCTGGTTGCCAGCCGATGTACTGTCAAGGTCCGTCCGTGTGACCAAGAAACGGTCCCGGCGCCGCGCCCCGAGCACGTGCCGTGCCGATGGGACGTGCCACCCCGGCAGCGACGGCTGCCGCTTTGGCCGGCACAGACGGCCCCGCTGACAAGACCCAGGACTGGCCAGACTTCGCGGACCGCGGCGGCCCGTCGTCTGCCCGGGTGACACGGTGCCATTGTGGAGAACTGCCTTGTGAACAGGAGCAGGGGCCGGGGCAGCATGCCTCCGGCCCCCGCGGTGACGCGCACGCGTAGGCGACGTCAGCGGAGCCCGCGGCCGCGCTCGCGGCCGGGGCCGCCGGCGAGGCCGCCGAACGCCCGGCCGGCGGGGCGCTGGCCCGCACCACCCTGGGCCTCGGCGAGGCGCACGACGTGCTGCGCCTTCGGTCCCTTGGGCTCCTCGATCACGTCGAATTCGACCCGCTCACCCTGGTCCAGGGTGCGGAAGCCGGAGCCCTGGATCGCGGTGTGGTGGACGAACACGTCGGGCCCGCCGTCCTGCTGGATGAACCCGTACCCCTTCTCCTGGGAGAACCATTTCACGGTGCCTGTGGTGCGAGCCATGTCCTCTACCTCATGAACTGGAACGATCGTGCGTGGCGGCGCGGGCCGCCGGGAGCGCACGACTGCACGGATCGGGCCGCGTGCGGCCGCCGCGGCCGTTCTGGCAGGGGTAGGGGCTGGGCCGCAGCTGCGCCTCAGAGGGCGAACACCGCGAGGACGGCGAGGTCGGTGACGGCCCAGGCCCTGAGGGCGGCGTACATGCCTCGCTGGTGCTGGGCGGGTGTCATGGTGGCGTGGTCGCGCAGCCAGGGCAGCAGCACGGCGAGCCACGCGACGAGCGGGATCAGGAGCAGGGCCTGCCGCGGGCCGGCGGGGAGCAGGGTGGCAGCGAGGAAGAAGAGGAGGAAGGCGACGGCGGTGGCGCCGACGGCCACCTGGAGCGAGCGGCGCATGCCGAGCGCGAGGGCGAGGGTGCGGTCGCCGCGGCGGCGGTCCTCCTCGAACTGGTAGAGCTGGGTGAGCGGGTAGAACGCGGCGAACAGCGGGCAGAAGGCGACCATGACGAGGAGGGCCCACGGCTCGAGGGGCCGGCCGGTGAGGGCCCAGCCGGCGAGCGGTGTCAAGGTGCCGAAGCCCCACATGTTGATGAGCCAGTCGGCGCCGGCCACCGCCTTGAGGCGGAGCGGCGGGACGGAGTAGAGGACGGACAGGACGAAGCACGCCGCGTAGTCGAGCGCGAAGAGCGGAGGCAAGCGCAGCGCGAGGGCCTGCCCCACGGCCATGAGCGTGAGGGAGAAGGCGGCCAGGTGGCGTGGTGGTGGCGGCGGCGCCTCGAGGTAGCCGACGTCGCCGGCGTCGCGGTCGAACGCCGAGTTCAGGGCCAGGGTGCCGCCGTTGAGGCAGAGGACCCAGAGTGCGAGGCCGAGGAGCGCCGGCTCCCAGGTCCCGGCGATGGCGTGGGCGTCGAGTCCGACGGCGAGGAGGTAGCCGACCAGGGTGTGCGCGGTCATGATCGGCCACTCCGCCGGCCGCAGGTGGAGGACGTAGCTGAACGAATCGCCGGGGGTGAGGCGGTAGCCGAGGCGGCGCCAGGCGTTCAGCGAGCGCGCCCGGGCCACCTGCGCCGCCCGATCGACCACCGTCACGGCGCCCGGCGGCCGCGGGGCGGCCGCTCGAGAGGGGTGATGCGGGCGCCGTTCGCCTCGAGGTGGCGGTACGCGATGTCGAGGCCGAACAGCGTGAGAAACGGCTCGATGGTGTCCACGCTGCGGCAGTGCGGCGCGACGAGGGTGGCCAGGCCGCCGGTGGCGACCACGAGCGCGTTGTTCTTGCCCCACTCGGCCTTGATGCGCCGGACGATTCCATCGACCGCCTCGACGGCGCTGTAGAGGATGCCGCTCCGCATCGCGGTCTCGGTCCGGCGGCCGATGACGCGGGCCGGCGGCTCCAGATCGATGCGCGGCAGCTTCGCCGTGCGCCGGACGAGGGACTCAGCGCTGGTGCGCACGCCGGGCGCGATCACGCCGCCGAGGAACACGCCGTCGGCGGTGATGCAGTCGAACGTGGTGGCCGTGCCCAGGTCCACGACGATGGTGTCCCGCCCGTACAACCGAGACGCCGCGAGGGTGTTGACGATCCGGTCCGCCCCGACGGTGAGCGGCTCGTCCACGTCGAGGCGGATCGGCAACGGGGTCGAGGCATCGATCACGGCGGGCGCGACGCCGAGATGTCGGGTGCACATCTCGGTGAACACAGGGAGGAGCGGCGGGACGACCGAGGCGATGGCCGCGCCCCGAACGAGGTCCACCCGCAGGCCGGACTCGCGAACGAGGGCGCGGACGAGCAGGCCGAGCTCGTCGATGGTTCGGTCCGGGTCGGAGGCGATGCGCCAGTGTTCCAGCAAGTCACCGGCCTCGAAGAGGCCGAACATGGTCTCGGTGTTTCCGATGTCGAAGACGAGGATCATGTTCGAGCGCCCTCACGCGTCGAGGACCGGCCCTCTGCGAGCCGGATGGTGCCGCTTCGCACTAGGACGACGGACGAGCCGTGCTCCTCTCGCACGAGCAGTGAGCCGTCCGCCGCGATCCCCTGCGCCGTCCCGCGCCGCTCGCCATCCACGGTGATGGCGCGGCCGCGAAGCACGTCGCGCCGCCGCAGGTCGGCGAGCAGCGCGCGGCCGAGGGGCCGCGCGCCGTGGGCGGCCAGACGCAGCACCTCGGCGACGACCCGGCCGGCGAGGGCCGCGCGCGAGACGTTCCTATCCGTCGCGAGCCGGAGCGACGTGGCACGTCCATCGAGGTCGGGCGGGAAATCGGCCCTGGTCTGGGCGACGTTGATGCCGATGCCCGCCACGACGTAGCCCCCTGTCCGGCCGCCGAGCACGCCTTCGCACAGGATGCCCGCGACCTTCCCTCCGTCGGCCAGGACGACATCGTTGGGCCACTTGATGCCGGCGCGGATCCTCGCGATCCGGCCGATGGCCCTGGCCACGGCCAGTCCGACGAGCAACGGGAGGACGCCGGGCGTGGCCTCGCCCTCCGCCGGAACGGAAGGCCGCAAGACGATGCTGAGGAGCAACGCGCGGCCCGGCGGCGTGACCCATGGCCGTCCACCGCGGCCACGCCCGGCCGTCTGGTGGTCGGCGAGGACGACGGTGCCCTCGGGTGCGCCCGCCTCCGCCAGCTCACGGGCGATGTCGTTGGTGGACGGCGCGACGCCGTACAGCTCCAGCACCGGCACGCCCCATAGCGCACGCCAGTGCTCGCGGGGCCACCCCTCCCAGACCTCGATCGGTGTCGTACCCTCTCGCCCCATGTCGCGCCGATGATCCTGCCCGCCGCCCTGCGCCGTCAACCCCGGAACGCCAGGAACAGCAGGAACAGCCCGCCTGCGGCCCAGACGTAGTAGGCGAAGGCGTAGAACGCCTGGCGCCGCAGCAGCCAGACGAGCGAGCGGATCGCCGCAACGCCGGCGACCAGCGCGGCGAAGAACCCCACGACCAGCGGCAGGCCGCCCGTGGTCCGCCACGACTCGCCGATCTCATCCGCCTGGAGCACCGCGGCGCCGAGGATCGCCGGGATCGAGAGCAGGAACGAGAACTCCGCCGCGCGGTCGCCCGGCAGCCGGCCCCACAACCCCGCGGTGATGGTCGCGCCCGACCGCGAGATCCCGGGCAGGATGGCGAACGCCTGCGCGACGCCGATGCCGAGCGCAAGGCGCGCCGAGAGGCCGTTCGCATCGCTCGCGGGACGCCGGTACCGGGTGCTCCACAGGAGTCCCCCCGTGATCAGGAGCATGATTCCCGTGATCGCGGGAAGCGCGAACGCCCGCTCGACGGCATCCTCGAAGAACAGACCGACCAGGGCCGCCGGGATCGTGCCGAGCACCAGCAGGCCGACGAACGCCAGCTCTTCCCGTTGGCCGCGGGCCGCGCCGACCACGAGCCGCCACAGGCGAGCCCGGTAGACGATGACGACGGAGAGCAGCGTCGCCACGTGCAGGACGACCTCGAAGGCGACGCCCGGCGAATCCACGCCGAGGAGTGTCTGCCCGATCACCAGGTGCCCCGAGCTGGAGACCGGCAGGAACTCGGTCAGCCCCTGCACCAGGCCGAGGAGGATCGCGTCGAGGAGGCTCATGAGGACAGCACGCGGCGGTAGAGTGTTTCATAACGGGGCACGACCTCGTCCGCACTGAAGCGGGCGGCCACCTCACGGGCCGCGGCGCTGGCGGCCTTCCAGCGGTCGGGGTCCGAGAGCAGTTCCACCACGCCGTCCGCCATCGCGTCCACGTCGCCGAGCGGGGCGAGGAACCCGGCCACGCCGTGCGGCACCAGCTCCGGCACGCCGCCCACGGCGGTGGCGACGACCGGCACGCCGCAGGCCATGGCCTCGAGCGCGGCCAGCCCGAACGCCTCCGACTCGCTGGGCAGCAGGAGCACGTCGGCGCAGGCGAGCAGCTCGGCGACCGACGACTGCTTGCCGAGGAACACGACCTTCCCGGCCACGCCCTCCTCTTCCGCCACCTTCTGGGCGAGGCCGCGGGTGGGGCCGTCGCCCACGAGCACGAGGCGCGCCGCGACGCGGCGGCTGGCGCGGGCGAAGACGCGCACGACGTCGTCCACGCGCTTCACCGGCCGGAAGTTCGAGATGTGCATGACGATCTTCTCGCCCTCGGGCGCGAGCTGGCTGCGATGGCACCCCCCGAGGTCGCGGCGGTAACGCTCCAGGTCCACGAAGTTCGGGATCACCTCGATGCGCTCCGCCGGGATGTCGAAACGGTCCACCGTCTCCCGGCGCAGGTACTCCGAGACCGCGGTGATGGCGTCCGACTCGAAGATCGAGAAGCGCGTGATGCTGTGGAACGAGGGATCCTGCCCGACGAGGGTGATGTCGGTGCCGTGCAGCGTGGTCACCACGCGGATCTCCTGGGGCCGCAGCATCTCGCGAGCGATCCACGCCGAAGTCGCGTGCGGCACGGCGTAGTGCACGTGGAGCAGATCCAGGTTGCGCCGCACGGCCGTGCCGTGCATCGCGGCGGCGAGCGCGAGCGAGTAGGGCGGATAGTCGAAGAGCGGGTAGGACGGGACCTCGACCTCGTGGTAGTAGACGTTCTCCACGAAGTACGGCAGCCGGAACGGCTGGGCGTAGGTGATGAAGTGGACCTCGTGTCCCCGCTGGGCCAGCTCGAGGCCCAGCTCGGTCGCGACGACGCCGGAGCCGCCGTACACCGGGTAACAGGTGATCCCGATCCTCAGGGGTCTGCTCTCCATCGCTCTGTCACTTCCCGCACGAGCTCGTGCCTGGGTCTCGTGGCGTCCAGCCAGTGTGCGCCGGGCGGGAGCTGGTGCCGGAACCACGTGAGTTGCCGGCGTGCGTACCGCCGGGTCGCTCGCTGGATCGCCTCGACGGCCTCGTCCAGTCGGTAGCGCCCTTCGAGGTACGGTATGAGTTCGATGTACCCCGTGGCGTTCATTCCCGGATCGTCCGGGCCGAACCCGCGTTCGAGCAGGCCACGCACCTCGTCCACCAGCCCCGCCTCCACCATCTCGAGGACGCGGGTGTCGATGCGGCGGCGCAGCTCCGGCCAGGGGAGTTGGAGCACGAAGATCAGCGCGCGCAGCGGCGGCGCCGATGGGGGCGCGTGCGCGTGCCACCAGGATAGCGGCCGGCCCGTGAGGAGGGCAACCTCGAGGGCGCGCTCCACGCGCTGACGCCCGCCCTGTCGTTCGAGCGCGCGCGCGGCTCCGGGATCGAGCCGGGAGAGCCAGCGGCGCAGCTCGGCTTCGGGCTGCGCGTGGAGATAGCGGTGCAGTCTCTCGCGCGCCTGTGCCGGCATCTCCGGCTCGGTGAAGAGGGGATGCGTCAGCGCCCGGAGGAAGAACCCCGTCCCGCCGACGAGGATCGGCACGCGCCCGCGCCCGCGGATCTCCGCGATCCAGCGCCGCGCGTCCGCGGCGAAGCGCCCCGCGCTGTAGCGCTCGTTCGGCTCGACGATGTCGAGCCCGTGGTGCGGGACCCGTGCGCGCTGCTCCGGCGTCGCCTTCGCGGTCCCGATGTCCATGCCACGGTAGACCTGACGCGAATCCATCGAGATGATCTCGCCGTCGAGGGCGAGGGCGACCTCGATGGACAGCGCGGTCTTCCCGGTGGCGGTCGGCCCGGTGATGACCAGCGCCTCGGCGCTCATGGGGAGGTCGTACGGGTTGGGGGCACGCCGGGGCGCATGCCGCGCTCAACCGTGCCGGCCGAACCGGCGCTCCAGCTCCTGGAGCGAGAGCCGGACGATCGTCGGTCGGCCGTGGACATCGTGGGACGGCAGCTCGGTGGCGAAGAGCCGGTCGAACAGCTCGTGCATCTCCGCTTCGGAGAGCGGCTGGCCCGCCTTGATGGCGGCCTTGCACGCGAACGTCATCGCGATCCGTTCGTGCTGGTTCCGTGCCGCGCGGGTCAGCTCACTGCCGGTGGCCAGCTCGGCCAGCATCTCGCGCAGGCAACGCTCCGGGTCGAAATGGGGGTGCGGCTGTGGCACGGCGTGCACGATGATCGTGCGGCCGCCGAACGCCTCGATCTCGAAGCCGGCTCGCGCGAGGAACGGCTGGATGTCGTCAATGATCGCCTGCTCGGCGGGCGAAAGACGCAGCGTGATCGGGAACAGCAGCCGCTGCCCCACCGCGCCGCCGTCCGTCAGACGGCGCATGGTCTCCTCGAACAGCACCCGCTCGTGCGCCGAATGCTGGTCGATGATCAGCAACCCGCTGCGGGTCTCGGCGAGGATGTACGTGTCATGGACCTGCCAGAGCGAGGGGCGGGGGCGCATGCCCGGCTCCGGCGCCGCGGCCGCCTGGGCGTCGTCCCGGTTGTCCCCTGGCTCTTCTACCGTCTCGTTCGCCGCCGCCACGGGCGCCGGGACGAAAAAGGCGAGCTGCCACGCGTCTTGCCGACCGGGCCGTCCAGCGCCTGCGCGAGAGGGAGCCGAGGACGGTCCGCGGGCCGTGTGGACCGGCCGGGGCGTGCGCAGTTGCGGCAGCGGCGGCCGAGCATCCAGCGTCGCCGCACTGTCCAGCGAGGCCAGCGCCGCCCGCACCGCCGCCTCCACCGCGGCCTCCACGGCCAGCCGATCCCGGAACCGGACCTCCGCCTTGGTCGGGTGCACGTTGACGTCCACGCCGCCCGGCGGCACGTCGATGTAGAGCAGGAGCGACGGACGCGCCCCGTGGGGGATCGTGGTGGCGTACGCGCGCTCGGCGACCAGCGCGAGGCCCCGGTCCCGGAACGGCCGGCCGCCCACGAAGAAGTGGACCCGCCGCGGACCGGTGAGCGTGGCGTCAGGACGGTCCACGAGCCCGGCGACGGTGATCCCGTCCCGCTGCGCCTGCACCGCAACGAGCCGGGCGGCGACGTCGTCGCCCCAGAGCTCCGCGACGCGCGAGGCGAGATCCGGCGCCGGCGGCAGGTCCATGAGCACCCGGCCGTTGGATTCCAGCCGGAACGCCACCGAGAGGTTCGAGAGGGCCAGGTTGGTCAGCGCCTCGGTGGCCGCGCGCGTCTCCGTGCTCGCCGAGCGCAGGAACTTGGCGCGGGCCGGCACGTTGAAGAACAGGTTGCGGACGACGACGGTGGTACCCGGTTGCCGGGCGCACTCCTCCACGGACTGGATGCGGCCGCCCACGACGCGGATGCGGGTGCCCACGCCGCCCGGCTCCGCCGTTTCCAGCACGAGGCGCGACACCGCTGCGATCGACGGCAGCGCCTCGCCCCGGAAGCCGAAGGTCGTGACGCTCGCCAGGTCCTCGGGTCGCGCGATCTTGCTCGTCGCGTGCCGGTCGAGCGAGAGGAGCGCGTCCTCGCGGCCCATGCCCAGGCCGTCGTCGGCCACCCGGATCTCCGTCTTGCCCCCGTTCTGGAGCGAGACCTCGACGCGCGTGGCGCGCGCGTCCAGCGCGTTCTCGACCAGCTCCTTCACGACCGAGGCCGGCCGCTCCACGACCTCCCCGGCCGCGATCTGGTTGACCAGCGAATCAGGGAGGATGTGAATCCGACGCGGCATTTCCCGTTTCCTGCGCTCCGCGGCCCTCGCGGCGGTACACCGGTTCAGGTGGACGGGCTCGCGGGCTCCAGGCGATAGAACGCCCGCGCGTTCCTCGTCGTGTACGCAGCCACCTCTTCCACCGCCTCGCCCCGCAGCAGTGCGACGCCCTCCGCGACGTGGCGCACGAAGGCCGGCTCGTTGCGGCGACCACGGTGCGGCACCGGCGCCAGGTACGGTGCATCCGTCTCCACCAGGAGCCGGTCCGCGGGCACCGTGCGCACGAGTGCCGCGCCGTCGTAGTTGCGGAACGTGACGAGGCCCGAGAACGAGACCATCCACCCTGCTTCCAGCCCCGCCTCGAGCAGTGCAGCGCCGCCGGCGAAGCAGTGCAGGACGCCGCTCACGTCCCGGCCGGCCTCCCGGATGATCGCGGCCGTATCCTCGTCCGCCGAGCGCGAGTGAACGACGAGCGGCAGGCCGAACTCGCGCGCCAGCTCGATGTGGCGCACGAACGCTTGGCGCTGCACAGGACGCGGCGAGTGGTCGTAATGGTAGTCGAGGCCGGTCTCCCCCAGCGCAACGACCCTTCCCTGCCCCGCCAGCTCCGCGATCCGCTCCCACGCCGCCTCGTCCGCCGCGGCCGCCATGTGCGGATGGATCCCGGCCGTCGCCCAGACTCCCGGCAGCGCTTCCGCGAGCTCGACAGCCCGCACCGCGTCCTCCGCGTCCGAGGCGACGGTCACGACGCCCGTGACCCCAGCCGCACGCGCGCGCTCCACCACCACGGACGCCTCCGCCACCAGGCGGGCGTCGGTCAGGTGACAGTGCGAGTCGAAGAACATGGATTGCGTGGTTGCGGGAAGCCCTGCAGACCAGCCCCGCCAGACGGCCCGGTGGTGATGCCGGGCCCCGGGCATGGAGCCCGGAGCCCCGGCCGGTCAGACCGCCGCGCCAGCCCGCGCGGCGCGGCTCGTGTTGCTCCCGCCCTTCTTGGCCTTCGATGGCCAGCGCCGCTCGATCTCGAGCAGCGCGGGCGAGGCGAGGAAGATCGAGGAGAACGTGCCGACCACGACGCCGACGAGCATGATCGTCGCGAAGCCGCGGATGATCTCGCCCCCGAACAAGAACAGCGCCAGCAGCGCAGCGGCCGTGGTCATCGACGTCATGACCGTGCGGGGCAGCGTCTCGTTGATGGACCGGTTCAGCACGTCGGCGAAGTCGTCGCGCCGGCCGGTCCGCTTGAGGTTCTCACGCGCCCGGTCGAACACCACGATCTTGTCGTTGAGCGAGTACCCCAGCACGGTGAGCACCGCCGCCACCGTGGGCAGCGACACCTCGAGCTGCAGCGCCGAGATCAGGCCCAACGAGAACAGCACGTCGTACGCGGTCGCGATGACGGCCGCCACGCCGAAACGCCACTCGAAGCGGAACGCCAGGTAGATCAAAACGAACAGGAACGAAGCCAGGATCGCCAGCGCCGCCCGCTGCTGCAGCTCCCCGCCGATCTTGGCCCCGACCGCCTCCGTGCGGACCACTTCGAACGCCCCTTGCCCGAACCGCTCCGTGAGCGCGCTGACCACCGGAGCCGCCGCATCCGTCCCTTCTTCGTACACGGGCGCGCGGATCAGGAACTCGTTCTCCCCACCGAACCGGGTGATCTCCGTTCCCGAGAGCACCTCGCGCAGGTCGTTCACCGAGGTCGGCTGGTCGAACCGGGCCTGCACCAGTGTGCCGCCCGTGAAGTCCACCCCGTAGTTCAGCCACGAGCCCCGGGTGATCTGGAAGACGATCGCTGCAACGAAGAACACGGCGAGCAGCGACCCTGCCGTCACGTACGCGATGCGACGACGGGCGACGAAGTCGTAGTTTGCGTTCGCGAACAGTCGCATGGGCCCAACGGCTCCGCGTCAGATGCTAATGGGCTCTGTGGCGCGCCGCTTCTGGAGGTACAGCAGGAACAGCGTGCGCGTCACGAAGACCGCCGATACGAACGAGGCGATGATCCCGATCGAGAGCGTCACCGCGAATCCCCGCACGGGCCCGGTGCCGACCTGGAACAGGATCAGCCCCGTGATGAGCGTGGTCAGGTTCGAGTCCACGATCGCGGACATCGCCTGCTTGAAGCCGGCATCGACGGCGGCACGCGCCGTCCGGCCGGCCGCCAACTCCTCGCGGATGCGCTCGAAGATCAGCACGTTCGCATCCACGGCCATGCCGATCGACAGGATCAGGCCTGCGATCCCCGGCGCCGTGAGCGTGGCATCCAGGGCGGCGAGGCCGCCGAGCACCAGGATCGTGTAGAAGACGAGTGCGAGCACGGCGAGGAAGCCGGCGAGCCGGTAGTAGGCCACCATGATCGCGATGACCAGTGCGATGCCGATGATCCCGGCGATCTCGCCCTGCCGGATCGAATCCGCGCCCAAGGACGGGCCCACGGTCCGCTCCTCGAGGATCTCGAGCGGCGCGGGCAGCGCGCCGGCGCGGAGGACCAGCGCGAGATCCTGCGCCTGCTCGAGGGACGCGCCGCCCATCGTGATCCGACCCCGGCTCCCGATCCGGCTCTGCACCACCGGCGCGCTGTGGACCTGGTTGTCCAGGATGATCGCGATCTGCTCTCCGATGTTGGCGGCCGTGATGCGCTCGAACTGTCGTCCGCCCGCACGGTCCAGCTCGAAGAGCACCTCGGTCTCGAACGTCTGCGGGTCCCGGGTCGCGGTGGCGTCCTGGAGCCGCTCGCCGGTCAGGAACGCCCGGTCCTCCACGAGATAGAGCCGACGGTAGAGCTGGGCGCCCCGCGACTCGGGCTCGGCCGCCCAGAGCGTCGTGACGCCGCGCGGCATGAGCCGCTGCACTTCCGGCAGCTCGAGATAGCGCTTCACCTTCGGGACGTCGGCTTCCGCGACCAGGAACGCGTGCTGCTGACCGTCATCGAACAGGAGCGCCGTGAGCGGCCGCCTGGACGGCGACGTCTCCACCGTCTCGCCGCTGGCCGTGTCCGCCGCGGCGGCCGTGTCCCTGCGCTGGAACAGGAGCTGCTCGATCGTCTCCCGTTGCGCCGGCGCGGGTGCCGTGTCTGACGCTGCTTCCTCCGCCTCTTCGAGCTGCGGCCCCAACGCGGTCACGATCGCGCGATCGATCCTCGGCAGCGCGGCCCTGAACTCGGGCCCTCCCTTGACCAGCCGCCACTCCAGGAACGCCGTCCGCTGGATGATCTCCTTCGCCCGGCCCTCCTCCCGGATCCCCGGCAGCTCCACGATGATCCGCGTGTCTCCGACCTTCTGGATCAGCGGCTCGGCCACGCCGAACTCGTCGATCCGGGTGCGGATGATCTTCAGCGCCCGGTCGGTCGCGTCCACCTTGGCCTCGTGGGTGAGCGTCCCCTCGGGGTCCGCCACCTCGAGCGCCAGGTGCATGCCGCCCTGGAGGTCGAGCCCGAGCTTGATGGGCGTGCAGAGGCGCGGCTCGTCCCCGGCCTGGGCCTGGCTCCGGCACTCGCGATAGTTGTCGAAGAACGCCCAGCCGCAGGCGGCCAGGATCAGGAAGATGACGAGGAATCGGCCTTTGAGCGTGCCGAACATCGCGCGTCTTTCTCCGCGTCGTCCGAACAGGGTGAGCGCTCTACGCCCGCATCATGTGAAAGCATCGAAAGTTGTCGGAGGCCTCCGCCCTTGTCAACCAACGGCGCCCGGGGGCTCGCATCTCCGGCCGGCTCCGCCGGGCCAGCCCGTGAGGGGGCGGGCGGGGTCGGCGCGGGCGGCAAACTGTTCACACTGTGTGTAACGTTTGCTCGCCCCGCCGGCCGCGGCGGGCAACGCCCGCGTTGCGGCCGTGCGGCGACCGAGGCTCGAAAACAACGGTCTGTCGCGAAAAAACGGCACACGGCCCGCCGACGGCGGGTGATCTGGCCCGTTGGGCACCCCGGTTGCACCCGCGGCCGCACGACGGGCGCCCCGTGGCGCCCCTCGGATCGGGAAAGGGTGCCGCGCGCCTTCGGCGCGGTGAAGACGAGGCGATAGAACCGGAGCCGTGTTCCCGCCCCGAGCCCCCAGATCCCCTCGCAGGTAGCAGTGCCCTTCGGCCGCTCTTGCCTGAGCGGCCCTACCCCGCCAAGACGACCCTCCGAACTCCGCTTCTCTGAGGAGCGGGCACGGCTTGGGCCCGGCAGGCCGGCGGCGGCGACGCCGCCGGCCGCGGGGCGGCGGATCTGCGGACACGCCCGCGGACGTCACGTGTGGATGGGCCCGGCAGGACTTGAACCTGCGACCTTGGGATTATGAGTCCCCTGCTCTGACCGACTGAGCTACGGGCCCGGGATTCGGCGATATCGAGAAAATCTAGCCGATCAGCGGGTGCCGAACAACCGGTCTCCCGCGTCGCCGAGGCCGGGCCGGATGTAGCCGTTCTCATCGAGCTGTCGGTCCAGGGCGGCGGCGATGATCTGCACGTCCGGGTGCTGTTCGAGGAGGGTGCGGACGCCCTCCGGCGCGGCGACCAGCGAAACGACGCGCACGCGCGCCGCGCCGCGCTCTTTCAGGAGACGGACGGCGGCGGCGGCGGAGCCGCCAGTGGCCAGCATCGGGTCGAGGACGATGAAGTCCCGGGCCTCCGGGTCCGAGGGGATCTTGAAGTAGTACTCCACCGGCTGGAGCGTGTCGTGGTCTCGGTAGAGGCCGATGTGGCCGACCCGGGCCGCGGGCATGAGGCGCAGCATCGCTTCCACCATCCCGAGCCCGGCCCGGAGGATGGGCACGAGGACCAACTTCTTGCCGCGCACGACGTAGGCCGTCGTGCGCTCGAGGGGGGTCTCGATCTCGATCGGCTCCAGCGGGAGGTCTCGGGTGGCCTCGTAGGCCAGGAGCATCGTGATCTCGTCCACGAGCTCCCGGAAGACCTTCTTGGACGTGTTCCGGTCGCGCAGCACCGCCAGCTTGTGCTGGATGAGCGGGTGCTCGACCACGGTCAGGTTCGGGAATGCTCCCAAGGTCGGCGTAGTGGAATGAGGGTGTACGTCGTCTCCTGGAACGCGCGAAGTATTCGGGGGCGCGGCGGGTCCGTCAAGCGACTGGCGGCACGGTTGGTGCCCCCTCGGGAGGGCGTGCAGGTCGAGGAGGGGTGATGAAGACGGGGAACCTGAAGATCCGTGCGCTGACCTGCCCTCACTGCGCCGGCGAGGTGGAGAAGATCCTGGTCGCGCAGAGCGGGGTCCGGCGGGCGGCGGCGAGGACGGGGAATCCCGGCGGCGCGGAGGTGCAGTACGAGGAGACCCGCGTGACGCTGGAGCAGCTCGTCGGCGTGCTCCGCAGTCAGGGTTACGACGCGGAGATCGGCGGGCACACCGTTGGCGGCGCTCCCTAGGCCGGGCGTCTGACGGCCGCACGCCCTCCGCCGGCGGGGTCGGATGCGGACCGCGATCGTTGCGTGGCGCCCGCCGTGCTCAGAGGCGCCCGGCGCGGCTGGCCTCGAGCCAGCCCTGTCCGCCGTCGAAGGTGGCGACCCGGAGCCAGTCCCCCCGCTCCTCGAGGATGCGCACGCCCGAGCCTGCATCGAGTTCCCGGAGCGGCTCGGCGCGGAGGACCGGGGCGGCGAGGAGGGGCGTCGGGCCGTCCAGGACGACTGCGATCGGGTCCCGCAGCCGCGGCAGCCCCCAGGCCGCGACGAGGGCCAGGGCGAGGGAGGTCAGAAGGGCGCCGGCGACCCCCGCTGCCCGGGCCCGCCGCAGGATTGCCCGGCCGAGGGCGGCGGCACCGGCGAGCCAGAGTGCGCAGGCGGCGAGAAGCGTCTCGTCACTCGAGAGAGGGACGGGCGGCAGCGCCCGCTGGAGCAACTCCTGGCCGGCCTGGGCGAGGCGGAGGTTGTGCATCACCTCGCCGTCCCGGGGCCGCAGGCGGGCCGCCTGGAGCCACGCCCAGATGGCGCGGCCCCGCTCGCCCGCCTGGAAATAGGCGCTGCCGAGGTTGTACCACGCGTTCGCGTCTTCCGGGTGGGCCGCCAGGAAGTGGCGGAAGCCCTCGGCGGCCGCTGCGAAGTCGCCCGCGCCGTACGCCTCGACGGCCCGCTCGAACGCGGCGAGCCCGCTCCCCTGGGGCGCCTGGGCAGCGGCCGGGGCGGCGCTGAAGGCAAGCAGCCCCGCCAGCACGAGAGATGCGGTCGTACCCGGGCCTGGCGCGGCGTGGCCCCGCCCGTCCGCTGTGGCCTCTAGCGCTTCCAGCAGGCGCATGGCCTCGGCGAAACACGCCCTGCGCTCCTCGGGCCCCGGCGGCACGGGCTCGAAGCGGGCGCGCTCGAGGCGCTCCAGCAACCCGGCCGCCTCGCCGGCCAGGGCGGCGGCGACGCCGGCGTCCTCGAGCAGCGAGCGGACGTCCGCCGGCGCCGCCCGGTCCAGGGTCGGCAACGCGAACTCCTCGGCCAGCGCCGTGCGCACAGCCGCGGCGAGACGGCCGAAGAAGGCGGTGTCCTGGCCGCCAACGAGCGTTTCGATCTCTGCCATGCGCTGTCGCCGCCCGGCCCGCAGCCGACGCTTCGAGGGGACCGGCGGGCGGCGCGACGCCCGCCGCCGCACGGTCAGCACCCAAGCCAGGCCGGCGAGCGGCAGGAACGGGACCGCGGCGAACCAGCGGGTGCGGACCCAACGCAACCTGGGCGGGCCGGACGGCGTGGCGCGGATCACCGCGGTCGTCGCCGCACCGGTCTCCGCGGCGCCAGCCCAAGCCGCGGGGCCGACGGCGAGCGCCGGCAGCGAGCTGCGCGCGACGTCGTACGCCACCAGTTCGGGGTCGAAGTAGGCGTACTCGATGGGAGGGAGCTGCAGCCGCCCCGGCCTGTCGGGGATGAGGACCCAGGTGAACCGCTTCACGCCCCGCACCCTGGCCTCATCCGGTTGGATCTCCGTTTCCTCGGTCGGCGGGAACACCCGCACGCCATCCAAGTCGGGGAGCAGAGGCGGCGGCAGCCCCTTGATGTTCCCTTCCCCGGTCACCTCCACCACCAACGCCACGGCCTCGCCGGCCGGCACCTCCGTCGGCTCGATTCGCGCCCGGACGCTGAACCGCCCCACGGCGCCGGTGAACGACGCCGGCCGCCCTTCCTCCGGCAGCGGCAGGACGACGAGGCGCAGCGAGTCCGTCGCCAGCTCGTGGCTCTCCGGCGCGAACAGGAACCCGCGCCGCACCTCGTAGAGCAGCCGCACGGGCGCCAGGACGTACTCCCCCGGCGCCAGCGGGAAGTAGGCGCGGCCGAAGGACTGCACCTCGTACATCTCGTCCCCGACCAGGCGGGGTCGGGCCGCGGTGGACCCGGCGAGGTCGTGCACCCAGAAGCCGGAGGGGCTCGGCGGGATGTAGTCCGGGGCGCGCCGGAGCTGCAGCCGCACGTCGGTCGAGAACATCGCCTCGCCGTGCAGCGTGACCTGCTCGCCGACGTACGCCGTGTCCGGGGTGAGCCAGGCGCGCAGGATGACCTCATCGTTCGGCCCGCGCGAGCGGCTCCGGGCCGACACGCTGCCGGTCACGACCAGCGTGACGACGCCCGTACGGTACTGCTCGCCCCGTACCCGGACGGCAATGGGAGCGATCTCGTAGCGGCCGGGCTCGCGCGCAACGAGCGTGATCTGCCGGCGGACCGTGCGCCGACGGCCGCCGGGCATCGTGAGCTGGAGTTGCGTGTAGTCGCTGCTGGAAACGATGCTCAGCTCGGGCGGGAGCGGCGGGACCACGATGGCGTCCGGCGCGGGGCCGTTGGTCTCGACCACGACCTCCAGCACCGTGGTTTCTCCCACCGGCACCGACTCCGGCGTCAGCTTCGCTGTGACGCGGACCGGGTCCTGGGCGTGGAGGCCGATGACGAGCGCGAAGAGGGCGAGGGGGACCGCCATCACCAGTCTTTCTCCACCGGCCGTTCTCGCTGGCCCCGACGGAGTTGTCGGCGGTACAGCTCACGCTCATCCTGCTCCGCCGCGCTGAGGATCCGCTCCGCCTGCTCGAGGGTCATCTCGCCCGACGGCCGGGGCCGCCTGCGCCGGTCGTCGCCGGGATCGGGCTCGGCCTCCTCGGACGATCCGGAGCCGCCGCCCCGCGATGGATCCCCGTCATCTCGCTCTTCCTGTTGCTGGTCCCCGCCCCCCGCCTGCGGGTCGTTGCGCTGCTGTTGCGGCTGCTCCTCTCGGAGCGCCAGCTCCAGGTTCCACTTCGCGTCCACATCGCCCGGCTGGAGGCGCAACGCCTGCCGGTACGCCGCGACCGCGCGCTCCAGCAGCTCGCCCCGGGCCTCCGCGTCCGTGGCACGCCGGGCCTCTTCCAGATACCGGTTCCCCAGGTTGTAGAGCGTCCGCTGCCGCAGGTCCGGGTCGATGGCCGACAGCGCCGCGCGCAGGTGCTGCTCGCCCTCCTCGTACCGCCCCAGCCGGACCAGCGCGGTGCCGAGATTGTAGCGGAGCTCCGGCGTGTCCGTGCCACCCGCGAGCGCGGCCCGGTACGCCTGCACGGCCTCCGCGTAGCGCCCCGCACGGTACAGCCGGTTGCCGCGCTCGAGGTCGCCGATCCCGAACCCGGCCAGCCACAGCGCCACGAGTCCGAGCAGGATCGCCCCACGTGACCTCATGCCTGACCTCCCACATCGCCCGTCCGGAGCCTGCGCCCTGCCGCGCTGCTGCTCCTGGCGATCACGGCGTCAACGGCGAGCAGGACCAGCGCCAGCGCCACGAACCAGCCGTGCCGCGCACGCGGCTCGAGGTAGCGCTCGCCTTGCACCCTCGTCCGCTCCACCGCGCGCAGCGCACCGAGCAGACGGTCCGTCGCCCCGGCCTGGTCCAGGCGCACGTACTGCCCGCCCGTGGCCTCAGCCACCCGGGTGAGCAGCGGCTCGTTCAGCCGCGAGATGACCACCTCCCCGGCGCCATCCCGCTTGTACCCCGCATCCCGCCCCGTGCGCGGGTCCCGCTCCGGGATCGGCTCGCCCCGCTGGGTGCCGATGCCCACCGTGTGCACCACGACCCCGGCCCGGGCCGCCCGCGCCGCCTCCGCCATCACCGCCTCCTCCTCGTCGTGCGCCTCGCCGTCGGTCACCAGAACGACCGCCCGGTCCCGGCCGCCCGTGCCGTCCTCCCCCAAGGCCAGGTCCGTGGCCTGCCGCAGCGCCGCGGCCAGGGAAGAGCCACCGTAGGTGACGATCTCCGGATCCAGCGCGTCTACGTAGAGCTCGAGCGCGCCGTGGTCGACCGTCAGCGGCGCGAGCACATAGGCACGACCGGCGAACGCCACCAGCCCGAGCCGGTCCCCACGCAGTTCACGGAGCAAACGCCGCGTCAGCAGCCGCGCCCGCTCCAGCCGGTTCGGCGAGACGTCCCGCGCCAGCATCGACTTCGACACATCCAGTGCCAGCACAATGCTTCGCGCACGGCCGTGGTGCTCCACCGCCGTCCAGCCCCAGCGCGGCCCCGCGGCGGCCAGCCCCAGCGCCGCGGCGGCCAGGGAGACCAGCGCCAGACGCCCGATCACCGGCCTCTCCAGGTCGCCGGCGCCCAGCCGCCGGACCAGCTCGGGCGCGCCCAGCTGCCGGGCCACCCGGCGCCGCCGGCGGCCGTAGCCGAGCACCGCCGCCGCCGCGAGCGCGGGCAGCAACAGCGCGAGCCAGAGCAGGTCGGGTCGGGCGAAGCTCACGGCACCCTCCCCCACCGGCTCGCCCGGAGCCCCCACTCGGCCAGCAGCAGCACGGCGGCCATGAGAACGAACGGGAGGTGATGCGGCGTATAGTTCGTGTAGCGGCGCACTTCCACCTCCGTCTTCTCGAGCTGGTCGATCAGCCGGTAGATGCTGTCCAGCGCCGCTTCGTTGGTCGCCCGGAAGTAGCGCCCGCCCGTGATGTCCGCAATGGACTGGAGCAGCTCCTCGTCAATGTGTACGGGGAGGTTCGCGTACTCGTAGCCCCCGAGCAGGTTGCGGGCGATCGGGATCGGTGCGATCCCCTCGGTGCCGACCCCGATCGCGTAGATCTTGATCCCGAACGCCGCGGCAGCCTGCGCGGCCGTCACGGGATCGATCTCGCCACGGTTGTTCTCGCCATCGGTCATGAGGATGATGACGCGCGACTCGCCCGGCGCGCGCCGCAGCCGGTTGGCCGCGGTGGCGATGGCCGTCCCGATCGCCGTGCCGTCCTCGAGCTGGCCGACGTCGAGCTGCTCGAGGGCGCGGTACAGGACCGGGTAATCCACCGTGATCGGCACCTGGGTCAGCGCTTCACCCGCGAAGGCGACCATGCCGATGCGGTCGTACTGCCGACCCCGGATGAACGCGATCACTTTCTCCTTGGCGACGGCGAGGCGGTTCCGGGGCTGGAAGTCCTCCGCGAGCATCGAGCTGGAGACGTCGATCGCGATCACGATGGCGATCCCCTCCGCGTCCACGTCCACCACGGAGACCCCGGTCCGCGGCCCCGCGAGGGCGATGGTGAGCAAGGCGAGCACAAGGAAGCGGAGGGCGTCCGGCATGCGAGCCACCGCGTTCGCCGACCTGCCCCCCATGCCCGCAACGGCTTCGGCGCGAGAGAAGGTGAAGGCCGGCCGGCGCCACACCCGCCGGCCGAACCACGCCAGCCCGATCAGGACAGGCAGCAACAGCAGCGCCCACGGGTTCGCGAAGCCGAAGGTCACGGCCCCTCCGGATTCGGCTCGGCCCGTTCTGCCTCCGCTGCGACGCCCGCTCCGGCGAGGGGGCGCTCGAAGGAGGCGACCCAATCGCGCGCGGCCTGCCACTCCGCGATCGCCACGGACGCGTCCGGGCGGCGGCGCGCGAACTTGACGAGGTCCGCGGCGTGGAGCACCTCGCCGAGACGCTCGCGCTGGCTCTCATCCATCTCGCCGGCCAGCAGCGCGAGCAACTCGCTGGTGGTGAGGTCGCGCCCCCAGCGCGGCTCGACGGCTTCCAGGTACTCCCGTACCGCGTCCGCGATCAGCGTGTAGAATGCCTTGACTTCGCCGGCCTCCAGCAAGCCGAGTCTGCGGGCGCGGTCCAGTGCGGCCAGCGCCCGCTCCCGCGGCGGGAGGCCGGCGGCCAGGGCCGGCTCGGACACGGCGCGGCGCCGCCGGAGCCAGTGGCTGAGCGCCGCGGCCGCCAGGAGCGCCAGGGCGAGGGCGAGCAGGAGCGGCCAGAGGACGCGGTCGGCGCCCAGCACGTCCTTCAGCGGCCGGGGCTCGACGCCCGTCGTGTCCGCGGGCAGGACAGAGCGGACGACGGCCGCGGGCAGACGGACGTTCAGCGTCTGCGCCTCCTCGCCCGGGCCGACGAGCCGGAGGGCGAGCGCCGGCAGCTCGACGGGGCCGGGCCTCCAGGCGGTGAGCGGATAGGCGAGCGTCACCCGTTCCCCGCCGCCCTCGATCGGTTCCGATCGGCCGATCCTGCGGCCGGCGTTCTCCACGTCGCCGGAAACCGGGAGCGAGTCGGGCGGCTCGAGCCGGAAGCCGGGCGGCACTTCGACCCGGATGGCAGCGTGGAAGACGTCGCCCACCGTCACCGTGTCCGGCGTGACGGCGACCCGGACCTCCTGCGCAGCGGCGCCGCTGGCCGTGAGCAGCACGAGAGCCGCGCACCCGGCGAGCCGCCCCGTGCTCATCGTCCCCGCTGCCTTTCCCTCTTCCGGAAGAACGAGAGCAGCGGCCCGATGTAGGAGCGGTCCGTCCGGACCTCCACCTCGTCCACACCCAGACGACGGAAGAGCCGCTGCACCGCCTCGCGCTCCTGCGCGGCGTGGCTCGCGTACAGCGCCCGCACGGCCGCGCTCCCGGTGTCGATCGCGACCTCGCGCCCCGTCTCCGGGTCCACGACCACGAGCACGCCGACGTCGGGCAACGCCTCCTCCGCGGCATCCCGGATCGCGATGGCGACGACGTCGTGCCGCGCGGAGACGAGGCGCAGCGTCCGCTCCAGGTCCTGCACCCGCGCCGCGCGTGCATCGCCGTCCGCGGCGCCGAGGAGGAAATCGCTCAGGACGAAGATCACGGCCCGATGGCGCAGCACGCGGCCGGCGTAATCCAGAGCGCGGGCGAGCTCGGTGCCGCGGCCGCGTGGCTGGAAGACGAGCACGTCGCGGATCAAGCGCAGCACGTGCCGCCGCCCCTTCTTGGGCGGGACGAAGTGCTCGATGTGGTCCGTGAAGATGAGCAGCCCGACGCGATCGTTGTTCCGGACGGCAGACAGCGCGAGCACGGCGGCGATCTCCGCGGCCAGCTCGGCCTTGAAGCGGCCCCGCGTGCCGAACTGCTCAGAGCCCGAGAGGTCCACGACGAGCAGGACCGAGAGCTCCCGCTCCTCGATGTGCTTCTTGACATACGGATGGCCCATCCGGGCCGTGACGTTCCAATCGATGGTGCGGACGTCGTCGCCCTCCTGGTACGCCCGCACCTCGGCGAACTCCATCCCCCGGCCGCGGAAGACCGAGAGGTATCCCCCGCTGAACAGCGAGTTCACCCAGCCGCGAGTGCGCAGCTCGATCAGCCGGACCTGGTGCAGGACTTCGCGTGGTACGCCGGCCCGGTCGTCCCGGTTACCGACGCGCGCCCCGTCGTCCCGGGACGACGGGGCGCGGGGAGCGGTCGCGGCGCTTCGCCGCCGGAGGAACGGGCTCAAGGGACGTCCACGGCTTCGAAGATGCGGGCGACGAGGTCGTCCGCGGTGACCTCCTCCGCCTCGGCCTCGTAGCTGGTGATGATGCGGTGGCGCAGGACGTCCGGGCCGATGGCCTTCACGTCTTCCGGCAGGACGTAGCCCCGGCCGCGCAAGTAGGCGTGGGCGCGGGCGCAGGTCGCAAGATAGATCGTCGCCCGCGGCGAGGCGCCGTACTCAATGAGCGGCGCGATGTCCGCGAGCCCGTACGCCTCCGGCTTACGCGTCGCGTGGACGAGGTCCACGATGTAATCCGCGAGCTTCTCGTCCATGTAGAGGCCAGCGATCTCCCGGCGCGCCGCGAGGATCTCGGCAGGCGTAGCGACGACGTCCACCGGCGCCAGCTCCTGGCCCGCCATGCGCCGCATGATCTCGCGCTCCTCGCTCCGGTCCGGGTAGCCGACCTCGAGCTTCATCATGAAGCGATCGACCTGGGCCTCGGGCAGAGGGTAGGTGCCCTCGTGCTCGATGGGGTTCTGCGTGGCCATGACGAGGAACGGCTCCTCCAGCGGGAACGTCTGCCCGCCGATCGTCACCTGCTTTTCCTGCATGGCCTCGAGCAGCGCGGACTGCACCTTGGGCGGCGCGCGGTTGATCTCGTCCGCCAGCACGATGTTGGCGAAGATCGGCCCCAGCTTGGGCGTGAATTCGCCCGTCTGCTGGTTGTAGACCATCGTCCCGACCACGTCGGCGGGTAGCAGGTCCGGCGTGAACTGGATCCGCTGGAAGGTGGCGTCCACCGTCTCGGCGAGCGTGCGAACGGTCAGCGTCTTGGCGAGCCCGGGCACACCCTCGAGCAGGACGTGGCCGCCGGTCAGCAGGCCGATCAGCAGGCGCTCGATCATCGCGTCCTGTCCGACGACGCGCTTGCGCAGCTCGTTGGTGATGCGTTCCGCGAGCTCGCGGCCGGTTCCCGCCCGAGGCGGAGCAGCGGTCTGTTCCAAGCCCTCGTCCTCCCTCCGTAGTGGTCCGGGGCGATGACGCCCGTTGGTACGCTCGACCGCCGGCGGGGGATCCGCCGGCGCCCGGGACCGGACGTCGTTCCGGCCTACCGACGGACGCGCCGGCCTCCGTCCTCGACCCGGAACACCCAGGCCGCGAGGCGTCCCGGCCTGAGCTCGAGACGGCGCGAGAGCGGCCCTTCATCGCTGCGAGAGCCGCGGTCCGGGCCGGGGTCGGCCTCGATCTCGCGCCGCATGGCGGAGCAGCGTGCGCGCCAGCGCGCCCAGTTTGCTGGCCGCAGGTCGATCCAGCCCCGATCGGCCAGCCGCGGGTCCGCCGGCGACTGCCCGGGCTCCGGCATGACCCGGACCTGGGCGCCGCGGAGCAGCCGTTCGCCGTCGGGCAGGAGCACGGGGATGCCGATGGAGAGCGCGTGGACCCTGAGGTCGTGGTCTCGCTCGATCAGCGCGTGCGCGGCCTCGGCCGTCCGGTCCGGGTCCAGGGCTGCGGCCTCGTTGAGGTCGTGGAACAGGCGCGCGAGGATCGCGCCCTCGAAGAGGAGCTTGGAGAGCCGCGGCGGCCCGAGCATCTCGTAGGCCACGCCGGCGCCGCCGTGTTGGCGCTCCAGCTCCTCCATCCGCTCGAGGGCGACCTGGCGCAGGACGCCCGCCCGGTAGGTCGGGCCGGACGTCGTGGCATCCAACGCGGCGACGACGTCGCGGCCCGTCGGGAAGCCGAGCACCTCGCGCACCACGTTGTCGGCGACCTCCTCCGGCGTGATGAACTCCATGAGGCCGAGCGCAGTGAGCGTCTCGAACTCGGCGAGGCTGAACCAGCCGTTCTCCCCTGCGTCGAGGTAGACGCCCTCCAGGTGGCCGTCGAGCGGGCGATGCGCGTCCGCCGCCGCTTCACCGAACGCATCCCGGAGCGGAACCGGGCGGACGGCGTCGCAACGAGGGATGGGACGGCCGCCGCGCTTGATCTCGCCGTAGCCGATCGCCTTCCAACTGATGGCGGCCGTGGGCTTGATCTCCTTGACCGCAGGGCCGCCCGGCGTGCGCGCCATGAGGTAGAGCAGCAACGTGTGCGCGCCGGCGACGCCCGCCTTGGCCAGCAGCGTCCGGCTCGGTCGTTCCTCGGAGTGCGTGAACGGGATGTTCAGGCCCATGCCGCCGGTGCCGGAGGTGCCGACCTTGACGTACAGCCGGGTGCCTGCCCGGCGCATCGCTTCGAGCGCGATCTGTACGTGGCGGATGAGCTGGGGGAGGTACAGCGTGGCGAGGTGTCGTTCCACTGCCTCCGCATCCACGCGGCCCGCGTGCGCCGCTTCGCGGAGCGCGATGCCGCTGGCGAACATGTTCTGGTACGCGAAGGCCGTCGCCGTGTTGATGCAGTCCACCACCAGCTCGGGCCGGTGGCGCTCGAGGAGTACGCCCAGCGCCGACCTCCGGACCACCTCGTCCGTCAGCTCCCCGAGCAGGTCGTCCAGCAACAGCGCCCGGCTCTCGGGGTCGGCCAGCACCTCCTCCCGCGACCGGTCCTTCAACGGCTCGGGGAGGAAGACGTTGCCCCACTCCGGAACCAGGCGCGTGCCCTCGGGGACGCCGGCGGCCCGGAGCTCCTCGACGGCCCCTTCCGCCTCGTCGCGGCGGAGCGCGCTGAGAACGACAGTGCCCGGCGCGTACTGGATGACGCGCCGGGCAACCGCCATCCCGACGAGTCCCGAACCGCCGAGGAGCAACACCGTCTTGCCCTGGATGTCCATGGTTCGACGCTCTCCTCAACGGCTTCTGCCGGGTGGGCGCTCGCGGCCCGAGCCCGCGTCGCCGCCCCGTGGTTCCTCGAACCCCCGGGCGAGCCGGTGGAGCGCCTCGACCTCTCTGGTCGAGAGTCGCCGCCACGCGCCCGGCGCCAACCGCCCGAGCCGTACTGGCCCATGACTCAGGCGGACCAGGCGCCGCACCGGGTGCCCCGCCGCCGCCATCATCCGGCGCACGATCCGTTTCCGGCCGTCCCGCATGGTGATCCGCAGACGGGTGATCCCCGGCGCCGTGGCGCGCCTCCGCTCGATGGCCTGCGCCCGGGCCGGCCCGTCCTCGAGCTCGATGCCACGCAGCAGCCGCCGCTCCGTCGCCGCCGAAACGCGGCCCTCGACCTCGACCTCGTAGACGCGATCCACGCCGTAGCGCGGATGCAGGAGCCGGTTCGCCACGTCTCCCTCGTTGGTGAGGATCAGGAGGCCCTCGCTGTCCGCATCCAGCCGACCGACGTGGAACAACCCGCGGAGCTTCGCCGGCAAGAGGTCATAGATCGTCGGTCGACCCTGGGGGTCGCGCCTCGTCGTCACGTACCCCGGCGGCTTGTGGAGCGCGATCCAGGCGGGCGCGGACAGCGCGACCTCACGCCCGTCCACCTCGACCCGGTCCCGCTCCGGGTCCACCCGGGCGCCCAGCTCCGTGACGGGCTCGCCGTTGACCCGAACGCGGCCCGCAAGGATCAACTCCTCGGCGCGACGTCGGGACGCGACGCCGGCCCTGGAAAGCAGCTTCTGGAGGCGCACCGTCTCGCCCAACGCCACGCCTCCAACGCCCCGGGGTTCAGTCCTCGGTGGGGCCGGGCTCGGCAGCGGCGGGCTGCCCCTCCGCGGGGACCTGCCCTACCCCGTCGGACGCAGCATGGCCGTGATCCGGCCCGGCCGCAACACCCGGGCGCGGCTCGTCCTCGTCGCCCGGTCCCGGCACCGCCCCCGCCGCGGCCCGTTCCGCAGCACCCTCTGCCGTAGCACCATCCGCCGTCCCAGCCCGCGGACCCGACGCCGCGTCCGCGGCCCGAGCCTCGAGCACCGACGGCCCTGCCGCTGACAGGTCCGGCGCAGCCCCCGCGGTTGCCGGCGCCGCGCCATCGGACCCTGGCGCCGAGGCGTCGGTCGCCGGGGGAGCCCCCGCCGTTGCCGCCGGCTCTGCCGGCGGCGCCTCGGCACGCCGCGCCGCCGCCACGGGTTGCGGCCCCGCAGCGCCGTTCTGGGCCTGCGGTGCGGCCCCATCGCCGGATGCCCGCTGCTTCAGCACCACCGGCAGCTCCTCCGGCCGCGGCAGATCGTGCAACGAGTTGAACCCGAAATGCTCGAGGAACTTCTTCGTGGTCCCGTAGAGCAGCGGCCGACCCAGCCCCTCGCCCCGGCCCACCACGTCAATGAGCTGCCGCTCCTGGAGGGTCCGCAACACGCCCGCCGAACCGATCCCGCGGATCTCCTCGATCTCCGCCCGGCCGATCGGCTGACGGTACGCAATGATCGCGAGCACCTCGAGCGCCGCGCCCGACAACCGGCCGCTCTGGGGCACGGTGTGGAACCGCTCCAGGACGCTCGCGTACTCGGGGCGGGTCAGGAGCTGGTAGCCGCCGGCGATCTCGTAGATCTGGAACGCGCGGCCCGTGGCGTCGTACTCCGCCCGGAGCGCCCGGATCGCCTCCTCGACCGCATCCTCGTCCAGGTCCTCGTGCGCGCGGCACAGGTCGGCGGCCGTCAGCGGCGCATCGGACGCGAAGAGCAGCGCCTCGATGATCTCAGTCGCTCGCATCCAGCTTCTTCCCGTTCCTCCGGTAGAACCACAACGGCGCGAAGACCTCGCGCTGGCGCATGGCGAGCACGTGCTGCTTGGCCAGCTCGAGCCCGGCCAGCAACGTCACCACGGCATGGAGCCGGTCGCCGAACGGCGCGACGAGGCGCCGGAACTCGACGCGCGCCATGCGGCTGAGCGTGTCGAGGATCAGTTTGATCTTCTCCTGGAGCGGCACGGCCCGCTGCGTGACACGATGCTCCGCAGGGGGGCGCTGCCGCGTGCCCAGGGCGAGCGCCGCCGCCCAGACCTCGTCCCACGTCACCTCCAGCTCGACGGGCTGCTCGTTGCGCGGGATCGGCGGGACGTAGCCGCGCGGGTAGAGCCGCGCCCGCTCGGCCTCGGCCTCCTCGAGCCGCCGCGCCGCCTCGCGGAAATGCTCGTACTCGAGCAGTCGGCGCACCAGGTCGGCACGCGGATCGATCAGCTCGCCATCCTCGTCCACGCGCCGAGGCAACAGCATCTGCGCCTTGATCCGGATCAGCGTCGCGGCCATCTCGAGGAACTCGCCCGCACGGTCGAGCCCGAGCCGCTCGATCCCCTCGATCGCCTTGAGGAACTGCTCGGTGATGCGGGCGATCGGGATGTCGAAGATGTCGATGTCCTGTTCCCGGATCAGGTGGAGCAACAGGTCGAGCGGACCCTGGAACCGCTCGAGCTCCACGATGAAGCCGGCGTCGGCGACCTGCGTGTCCGTCATCATGTCGAGAGCCGCACCAGCGCGGCCGCCAGGCCGTCCAGCATCGAGACCGGCCAGAGCAGGAAGTCGATCACCTCGGGTGCGAGGAAGAGAAGCAGCAACAGCACCACCATGCCGTAGCGTCCGACCCCACGGTAGACGAGCGCCAGTCGCGTCGGCAACAGGTGGTACAGGACGTGTGAACCATCCAGCGGCGGTATCGGGATCAGGTTGAAGAAGGCCAGGAGCAAGTTCAACCAGATGCCGACCCGCGCCATCGTCCGCAGCAGGCTGAACACCTCCTCACCGGCCGGCGCCGCGCGGCCGAGGTGGACAAGCACGATGATCAGCCCGGTGAACGCCGCGGCCAGCAGCAGGTTCGCCGTGATGCCCGCCAGAGAGACCAAGATGTCCCCGCGGCGGTAGTTCCGGTAGTTGCGCGGGTCCACCGGAACCGGGCGGGCCCACCCGAACAGGACGTTGCCCGGCGCGAGCCACAGGACGAGCGGCACGAGGATGCTGCCGACGGGGTCGATGTGGGCGGCGGGGTTCATGGTCAGCCGCCCGGCCTCCAGCGCCGTCCGATCACCCTGCCGCAGCGCCATCCACCCGTGGGCGTATTCGTGGATGACCACGGAGAGCAACAGGACGGGGAGCACGAGCAACACTTCCATGGCCGGGTAAGCTAACGCGCGGTGCGGCCCGGGCGCCACCCCTCACCCCGCCGTGGTCGGGGAGGTCCACGGACCGCTCCGGCCCGCGCCCGGCCGCGCCGAGTTGACAGGCAGGACAACCGTCTTTAGTTTTTCAGGTTGCGTTTTTTCGTCAACTGCCAGGGAAATCGGGGGAGGGCGGCTTGCCCAACAACAAGAGCGCGATCAAGCGGATGATCCAGGCGCGCAAGCGGGCAGCGAGGAACCGCGCCCAGCGCTCGCGCCTCAAGACGGCGATCAAGAAGGTGCTCAACGCCCAGGACGGGGCGCAGGCCACCCAGCTGTTCCGCGAGACCGAGGCGCTGCTGGACCGGTTGGCGTCGCGGCGCATCATCCATCCGAACAAGGCGGCTCGGCAGAAGGCGCGGCTCGCGCGGCGCGTCCTGGCGCTGGGCGGCACCCCCTGAGCGCTCGCGGAGGCCGCCGGCCCGCAGCGCTCGCCGGTGCAGTGGGAAGCGACCGGGGCCCGTCGACTGGAACGTTCGACGGGCCCCGGTCGCTTCCACCTCCCGCTTCCCCCGGGATTCAATCCGCGAACAGGTCCAGCGCCTCCATCACCGCGGCTCCGTCCCCCTCCTCGGCCGCCGTGGCTGCCTGCGCGCCGGAAGGCGGACGATGACGGAAGAATTCCCGAGCGAAGTTGCCGTCGTACTCCGACCACCCTCGCTCCACATCGGCGAGGAGCCGGGTGACCTGGTGCAGCTTGGCATCGAGGTCGTCCACGGCGTGGAGGATCAGCCCCTCGAGGATCTTGGGCCGCCGAGGACTCTGCCACTCGTAGCGACCGTGATGACTGGCGATGAGGTGCAGCAGCAGCAGCCGGCGTTCGGCCGGCAGCTCGGGAACGGCCGCCGCTTCCGCTTCCACCATCTGGAGGCCGAGCAGGATGTGGCCGAGGAGCCGCCCCTCATCGCTGTACGGGAAGCCGGTGTCCGTGACGAGCTCCCTCACCTTGCCGATGTCGTGGAGCAGCGCCCCCGCAACGAGCAGATCGCGGTCCACCTCTCCGCCGTAATGGCGCGCCAGCAGGTCGCAGGCGGTCGCCACCGAGAGCGTGTGCTCGAGCAGCCCTCCCAGGTACGCGTGGTGGTTCCGCTTGGCGGCGGGCGCACGGCGGAACGCGCGGCCGGTCTCGCTGTCCCGGTCGAGCATCCGACGCAGGAGAGCCCGGAGGCCGCGGTCACGGACCGACGCGATCAGGGCCTCCAGCTCCCGCTCCATGACGTCTGCCGCGCGCGGTGAACGCGGAAGGAACAGGTCGAGCTCGTCGGGCGAGACCGTGATCGGCGTCAGCTCTTCCAGGTGGAGCTGCACCTCGCCGTTGAAGACCTCGAGACGGCCCCGCACGCCGACGAAGGAGCCGACGGGCACGAGGTCGTGGATCCGGTCGGCGTCGTCCCAGACCCGGCCCTCGAGCGCGCCGCTCCGGTCGCACAGCTTGAGCCGCAGGTACGGCTTGTCCTGCCGGGTCCGTCGGAGCTGGCGGGACTCGACGTAATAGCAGCCCGCCACACGAGTCCCTTCCCTCAGCTCGTGGACGGCGGGCCACGGGAACGGATCACTGCCGAGCCACTCGCGGATCGTGGCGGGCCGCGCAGCGGGGGCCCGGCCCTCCGCAGCCGTGCCGGCCCGAATCTCGACGCCTCCCGCTGGACGGCTCATCGCGGCCCCACTTCCCGGTCCCACACGACCCGTCCTCCCACGATGGTGAGCGCCGCCTGCCCCACCAGCTTCCAGCCGGCGAAGGGCGTATTGCGGCTCTTGGAGAGGAACTTGTCAGGGTCGACGATCCATTCGGCGTCCAGGTCGATGACCGTGACGTCCGCGGGCGAGCCGACCGCCAGGGTGCCGCCGGGCAGCCGGAACGCACGGGCGGGTCCACAGCTCATGCGGTCCACGAGCTGGCTGAGGGTCAGCACGCCCTTCCGGACCAGCTCGGTCAGGGCGATCCCCAGGGCGGTCTCGAGGCCGACCATCCCGAACGGCGCGTCGTCGAACGCCTGTTCTTTCTCGTCGTAATGGTGCGGCGCATGGTCCGTGGCGAGGACGTCCAGCGTGCCGTCGGCCAGGCCCTCGCGCAGCGCCGCCACGTCCTCCGCGGTCCGCAGCGGCGGGTTGACCTTGGCCTCCGTGCGGTAGCCGTCCACGGCCTCATCCGTCAACGTGAGGTGGTGCGGCGTCACCTCCGCGGTGACCGGGACGCCTCGCTCCTTCGCCGCACGGATCATCTCGACGCCGCGCCGGGTGGAGACGTGCTGGATGTGCAGCCGCCCGCCGGTGAGCTCGGCGAGCAGCAGGTCGCGCGCGATCATCACGTCTTCCGCGGCGTTCGGAATGCCCTGCAGGCCGAGCCGGGTGCTGACCAGCCCCTCGTTCATGGATCCACCGCGCGAGAGCGAGAGCTCCTCGCAGTGGTTCGCGACCGGGATGCCGAACGTCTGCGCGTATTCCAACGCCAGGCGCATCAGCCCGGCGTCCGACACGGGTCGGCCATCATCGGAAATGGCCACGGCGCCCGCGTCCACCATCTCTCCGATGGCGGCGAGCCGCTCGCCGCGCTGCCCGACCGAGACCGCAGCGACGGGGTAGACCCGCGCGTACCCGGCGCGCATCCCCTGCGCCCGGACGAAGCCGACCGCCGCCGGGTCGTCCACCGGCGGGTCCGTGTTGGGCATGGCGCACACCGCGGTGAAGCCGCCGGCCGCGGCAGCCCGTGCGCCGCTCTCGATCGTCTCCTTGCGCTCGCCGCCCGGCTCGCGCAGGTGCACGTGGAGGTCGATGAGACCGGGGCACACCACCAGCCCGCTCACGTTGCGGACCTCGGCGTGCTCCGGCGCCTCGAGGCCGCGCCCGAGGCGAGCCACCGTGCCGTCCACGAGCAGCACGTCCAGGACGTCGTCGATCCCCTGCGACGGGTCCACGACCCGTCCACCACGGAGCAACAGCGGCCGCGGCGTCATGCCCCCCTGCCTCCGCGAGAGCTCACGGACCCGCCCACGCGTTCGAGCGCGTGGACGCGCTCGCCACCATCACGACCCACGTCGGACCTCCCTTCCCTCCTCACACCGCCTCCGGCGCGCTCTTCGCCGCCTCCGCGCGCTCCGGCGCGCCGCCCGCCAGCAGGTAGAGCACGGCCATCCGCACCGCGATGCCGTTCGTGACCTGGTCCAGGATCACCGAGTGCGGGCCGTCGGCCACGTCGCTGTCGATCTCGACGCCGCGGTTCATCGGCCCGGGGTGCAGGATCAGCAACGGACGCGGCGCACGCAGCAGACGGGCACGCGTCACGCCGAAGAAGCGGTTGTACTCCCGCAGCGATGGCACGTAGCCCGCCTGCATCCGCTCGAGCTGGAGCCGCAGGACGTTGAGCACGTCCGCCCACTCGATCGCTTCCTCGATGCGCGAAAACTGCTGCACGCCCAGCTCCGTCACGTAGGGCGGCATCAGGGTCCGCGGCCCGCACACGGCCACTTCCGCGCCCATCTTGGTGAGCCCCCAGATGTTCGACCGAGCCACCCGGGAGTGCAGGATATCCCCGACGATACAGACGCGCACCCCTTCGAGCCGGCCCAGGTGGTCGCGGATCGTGAGCATGTCGAGCAGCGCCTGCGTGGGGTGCTCGTGGCGGCCGTCACCGGCGTTGATCACGTTCGACTCGATGCGGTCGGCGAGGAAGCGCGCAGCGCCGGAGGAGCCGTGACGGATCACGACCATGTCGATCTTCATCGCCTCGAGGTTGCGGGCCGTGTCCACCAGCGTCTCACCCTTGGCCACGCTGGACCCCACCGCGGAGATGTTGACCGTGTCCGCCGACAGGCGCTTCTCCGCGAACTCGAACGAGATCCGCGTCCGCGTCGACGGCTCGAAGAACAGGTTGACGATGGTCTTGCCGCGCAGGACGGGCACTTTCTTGATGGCCCGCTCGCTGATCTCCTTGAACGGCTCGGCCGTGTCCAGGATCGCGCGGATCTGCGCCGCGCTGAGCGGTTCGAGCCCGACGAGATCTTTGCCCAGAGCGGTGTCGACCTGCATCACTCCACCTCTCGCGCTGGCGAGACGAGCTCGACGGCGAGCCGCCCGTCCAGCTCCGGCACCAGCACGTCCACCCGCTGGCCGGCCGTCGTCTCCACGGTGAGGCCCACGATGTCCGGCTGGATGGGCAGTTCCCGGCCACCCCGATCGACCAGGACGCAAAGGTAGATCCGCGCAGGCCGGCCGAAGTCCGCCAGCTCGTCGAGGGCGGCGCGCGCCGTTCGGCCGGTGTAGCAGACGTCGTCCACGATCACGACGACGCGGCCGTCGATCCCGCCCGACGGGAGGCGAGTCTCCCCCACCACGGGGCGCGGCCCGATCGCCATGAGGTCGTCACGGTACAAGGTGATGTCCAGTGTCCCGGAGGCGGGCCGCACGCCCTCGGCGCGCTCGATCTCCGCGGCCAGGCGCTCGGTGAGCTGGACGCCCCGGCGCTGGATGCCGAGCAGCACGAGGGACTCGATGGATCCCGCGCGCTCGACGATCTCGCGCGCCATGCGCGCGAGCGTGCGCTCCACTGCGCGCTCGTCCAGGAGCAGCCTTCGGTTCTGGTCCGTCATCCGTCCGCGGTGCCCGCCTCGGGGTGTTGGCACTGGAGAGGCCGCGGGCCAAGCTAAGCGGAGTCCGCGAAGGCTGTCAACGGCAATTTCGGGACGACGGGATAGCGAGCCGGGCCCGGCTTTACGGGGGTGGGTTCCGCCGCTATCTTCCGGCCCGATTCTCCTGAGAAATCCACGGGATGCCGCCGAATGAACGTTCCCATCGAACCGGGTTGGCTCAGCCTGCTGCCGCCGCTGGCCGCGATCGCCCTCGCACTCGTTTTCCGTGAGGTCGTGATCTCGCTGTTCGCCGGCATCTGGCTCGGGGCGCTGTTCCTCGCCGGATACAATCCGATCACGGCCACGCTCATGAGCGTGGACCGGTTCGCCCTCGAAGCGCTGGCGGACCGCGACCACGCATCGATCATCATGTTCAGCTTGATGCTGGGTGGGATGGTCGGCGTGATGACGCGGAGCGGCGGAACGCGGGGGATCGTCGAAGCGATGCGGCAGCTCGCGACCACGCGGCGCCGAGGTCAGTTCTTCACCTGGCTGGCGGGCATGCTGATCTTCTTCGACGACTACGCCAATACCCTGATCGTGGGCAACACGATGCGCCCGGTCACGGACCGACTGGGCGTGTCACGCGAGAAGCTGGCCTACATCGTCGACTCGACGGCGGCGCCGGTGGCGGCGATCGCGCTGATCTCGACGTGGGTGGGCTACGAGATCTCGTTGATCGGGGACGCGTTGCGGAGCTCAGCCTCGCAGGTCGCGGATCCGGCTGTCCAGGCCCAACTCCTGGCCGCCGCGGAGAATCCGTTCAACGTCTTCTTGCATTCCATCCCCTACCTGTTCTACCCGATCCTCACGCTCGTCTTCGTATTGCTCACCGCTCTCATGCGCCGGGACTTCGGCCCGATGCTCGCCGCAGAGCGGCGGGCCGCGACGGGCGGTGGGCTCCACCGGCCGGGAGCCATGCTGGCGACCGACACGAGGGGCGGGCTGGAGGAGGCGCCGGACGGGACCCCGCACCGCTGGTACAACGCAGCGATCCCGGTGGCGGTCGTCATCCTGGTCGCTTTGGGCGGGATCTTCGCCACGGGCCGCGAGAGCCTCGGGCCCGGCGACCACTCGTTGCGTGACATCGTCGGAGCGGCCGATCCGTTCAAGTCGTTGCTCTGGGCGTCGCTCCTGGGGTCGGGCGTCGCGATCGCCCTGGCGGTCGCCCAGCGGCTGCTGTCGATGCGGGAGGCGCTGGAAGCGTGGCTCACGGGCTTGCGCGCCATGGTGCTCGCCATGGTGATTCTCGTGCTGGCGTGGAGCCTCGGCGGCGTGACCGAAGCCCTTGGTACAGGCCCCTACATCTCCGGCGTCCTTGGCGACACGCTGCCGCTGGCCTCGCTGCCGGTGCTGGTCTTCCTGGTCGCCGCCGGCATCTCCTTCGCGACGGGCACGTCGTGGGGCACGATGGCGATCCTGTTCCCCGTGGTCGTGCCGCTCGCGGTCAGTATGGGCGCTGGCGCCGGTTTCGAGGCCGGGCATTACACGATCCTCCTGGGGGTGGTCAGCTCCGTCATGGCCGGCTCCATCTTCGGCGACCACTGCTCGCCGATCTCGGACACGACGGTGATGAGCTCGATGGCCTCGGCGTGCGATCACGTGGACCACGTGCGCACGCAGCTCCCGTACGCGCTGCTCGTCGCGGGTGTGGCGATGGCCGTCGGAGACATTCCCACCGCTCTCGGCCTGCACCCGGGCATCTCGCTGGTGCTCGGCGTGGCGATCCTGGCCATCGTGCTCCGCGTGGCCGGCCGCCGCTACGAGCCCGAGGAGGAAGAGGCGAAGGTCGTGACCGGCGTGGTCGCCCGGATGTGAGTTGAGTCCGGGAGGGCGCGGCGGCCGCCCGGTGCATCCCGTGTCACGGCAGAGGGACGTCCGCGCTGTTCAGCAACCGGACGGCGGCCGGCGCTGCGATGCGGGCCAGGGCGGCGGCGGAGTGTGACGGCCCGGCGGCTGGACGAACCGGAAGGCGCGGGGGGCGGCGCCGGGCGGGCCATCCACACAGATCAGCGTGCCGAAGTACCGGGCACGGAGTGGTGCGGCGCCGGCAGCGTCGTCGTCATGGAGCAGGAGCTCGGTGTCCTGGATGCGGTAGCGCCCTTCGCGACGCTCGTACCGGTCCCGCGCCCGGTCGACGCGCACATGCACGAACCGCCCCTCCAGGGGACTCGTCTGGGGCAACAGCTGGAGCATCTCCAGCGTAGCATCGTCGTCTGGCGCGCGCTTGAACGAGTACACGGCTGCGCGCCACGAATCCGGGAGGCCGTAGCCGTCGGCCCGTGCTGCCTGTCCGGCGAGCTCGGCGCGAGGCAGCGTCGCTCCGGCCGCCGCAAACAGGAGGACCCGCCACCACACTCGACCCATTGCGCCCCACCGTTTCCGCTGCGTGCCTCCTCCGTCCTCCGCCTGCGTGCGGAATGCAAAGCGCGTGCTGGCGGGGACGGGCGGCGTAACCGTCCTGCGGCTGCGAGGCCTTGCCGGTGTACGCTTGCGGCGGGCCGCGACGGGCCGCTCAGAAGCCCCAGCTCCCCCGGGTGATCAGTTCGATGCTGTTGCCGTCGGGATCACGGAAGTAGATGGACGCGCCGCCCCGCGGCCATTGCGTCTCCGCTTCGATGGCCACGCCGGCCTCGGCGAGGTGACGGCGCCAGGCCGCCAGGGCCGTTGTGTCCGGCACGTCCAGCGCCACGTGACCGGGCCCGGTCGCGCCGTGCGGCGGGACCTTGCCGCCGGGCCGGGACGTGGCGTCGGCGTTGAAGAGCAGCAGCAAGTCCCGGCCGACCCGGAAGAAGACGTGTCTGCCTTCGCTCCGGCCGATCATCGGGAAACCGAGTCGCCGCCAGAACCGCTCAGCCCTGTCCAGGTCGGACACGTACAGGGCTGCCTCGTGCACTCCGCCGATCGGCGGATGGAACTCGGCCATGGTCGCCTCCGCTTCACCCGCGCCGGGACCGGAAGAAGCCGCGCAGGAGCTCGGCGGCTTCCTCCGCGAGGACGCCCGTCGTCATGCGGATCCGGTGGTTCAGGCGCGGGTCCTGGACGATGCACCCCAGCGATCCGCACATCCCCGTCTTGGGGTCCGGTGTGGCGAAGACCAGGCGCCGAACCCGGGCCAGCACCAGCGCGCCCGCGCACATGGCGCACGGCTCCAGGGTCACGTAGACCGTCGCGTCGAGGAGGCGCCAGTCCGAGCGGCGCTGCGCGGCGCGCCGAATGGCGATCAGCTCCGCGTGGCCGGTCGGGTCGTGCCAGCCACGGGTGCGGTTCCGTCCCTCGGCCAGCAGCCGGCCGCCGGCCACCACCACCGCGCCGACGGGCACCTCGTCCTCGGCCTTCGCCGCGTACGCTTGCTCGAGGGCCCGCTGCATCCACAGCGCGTCCGTCGGCTCGGGTGGATCGAAGCGCGGAGTCCAGGAGATCGTGGTAATCGTCGGACCGTCAGTCGGTGGGCGGTTCCTCTTCCGACATCGCCGTCGGCGCCGTGGATGCCGGCACGGGGGCCCGTAACCGGCGGACCACACCGATCACCCGCCCGACGACCGTCAGATCGTCCCGCTGCCGGACCAGCATCGGTGCGTAGTCCGCGTTCACCGGCTCCAGCACCACCTCGCCCCCGCGCCGGTGGTACCGTTTGAGCGTCGCCTCGCCCCCCAGCCGCACCACGATGACGTCCCCGTTCTCGAGCTCTTCCTCGGCCACGGCCTCCGCCAGCAGCAAGTCGCCGCCCTGGCAGCCGTCGTAGGCGAGCTGCTCGCCCGTCACCGTGAGCAGGAACGCTCCCGTGGAACCCGCCAGCTTCCGGTCGAGCTCGAACGTGTCGACCATCGCGTCCCGAGGCAACGGCTCACCCGTCGCCGCGACGCGGGCGTAGCACGGCACGCTCACCGTACGGGGACTCATGTCCACCGTCAGCAGGCGCACCCCGCGCGAACGCGACGGGTCCCGCTCGATCCACCCCTTCTCCGCCAGCGACTGCAGGTACTCCGAAACCGTCTTCGTGCTCTTGATGTCGAACCGCCGGCCGATCTCACGAATGGATGGCTGGTACGTGTTCCGCTTCAGGTATTCGACCAGATAGTCGAGGATCCGGCGTTCCAGGCTCGTCAACGGTTCGGGCATCATCGCCTCCCGTGGGGCGGCCGTGGGCGGGGAGGTTGGAGCGGGGCGGCGCGCTACAAAGGCGGCGCGGACCGGCCTACCGTGACCCTGGCGGCCAGCCCGCGCCCGTGACGCGCGCCGATTCGCTGGAATCAGCGTGGCCCACGAGCGGCAATCTACGCTGGTCGCTCCGTTTTCGTCAACGAGGAATCCCGCCCGGACCGCCCGCGCCCCCGGCTCACGGCGCTCCGGCTGGCTCCGGCCCCGGAGGCGCGGCGGTCTCGGCGGCACGCTCCTCCA
The DNA here is from genome assembly GCA_003242735.1 of bacterium. Classification (NCBI taxonomy): domain Bacteria; species bacterium. The sequence continues at coordinate 58,051 of QGVH01000020.1, forward strand.
GTGCGCGGATGGCCGCATCCAGGCGCCGCAACGTGCGCTCACGGCCCATCACGGCCAGGACGTCGAAGATCCCGGGAGACACGGCGGTGCCGACCAGGGCCACGCGGAGCGGGTGGATCAGCTTGCCGGCGCCGATGCCCAGCTCATCGGCCAGCTCGCGAAGCACCGTCTCGAGCCGAGCGGCGTCCCACTCGTCCACGGCGCTGTAGCGGTCGCGCAACGCCATCAGCCGAACCCGTGTCTCGGCCGGCTCGGACCAATGCTTCTCCACTGCGGCCGGCTCGTACGCGATGGTCTCCTCGAAGTACGGCCGCGCCTGCTCGACGAAGGCCTGGAGATTCCGCGCCCGGACCTTGAGGAGGTCGATCAGCGACAGGTACCACTCGCGCCGGCTCTCGAGCTCCGACGCAGAAGCGAGGCCGGCTGCCACGAGACGCTCCGTCACCAGCGGCTCGAGCCGCTCGGCCGGCATACGGCTGAGGTGCTGACCGTTCAGCCACTCCAGCTTCTGCGGGTCGAAGATGGCGCTCTTCTTGTTGATGCCCTCCAGTGAGAAGCGCTCGATCAGCTCGTCGACCTCGAACAGCTCCTGGTCGGTGTCCGGCGACCAGCCGAGCAGCGCGAGGAAGTTCACCATCGCGGAGGGCAGGATCCCCTGCTCCCGGTACTCGCCGATGGCCGTCGCGCCGTGCCGCTTCGAGAGGCGCTTGCCGTCCGGCCCCAGGATCATCGGCACGTGCGCGAACACCGGCGTCGGCCGGCCGAGCGCCCGGTACAGCAGGATCTGCTTCGGCGTGTTCGAAATGTGGTCATCGCCGCGGATCACGTGCGTGATCCCCATCTCGGCGTCGTCACTGACCACGGCCATGTTGTAGACCGCCGTCCCATCCGAGCGCAGGATGATGAAGTCCTCGATGTCCCGGTTCGCGAACTCGATGCGGCCGTGGACGGCGTCATCCCAGGACGTGGTCCCCTCGGGCACGCGGAACCGGACGGCGTACGGCTGGCCTGCCGCGGCACGTCGCTCGGCCTCTTCCGCCGAGACCCGGAGGAGGCAGTGCCGGTCGTAACGGAACCCGGCTTCGCCGTTCGCGGCCTCGCGCTGCCGCGCCTGGATCTCCTCGGGCGTACAGAAGCAGCGGTAGGCGTGGCCCGTGCGGACCAACTCCAGCGCGTCGCGGCGGTGGCGCTCGGCGCCGTCGGCCTGGTGATACGGCCCCTCGTCCCAGCGCAGACCGAGCCACTCGAGCCCATCAATGATCGCCTTGACCATCGCGTCGCTCGAGCGGGCGCGGTCCGTGTCCTCGATACGGAGGATGAAGGTCCCGCCGTGGCGGCGGGCGAAAAGCCAGTTGAACAGCGCGGTCCGCGCACCGCCGACGTGCAGGTAGCCGGTGGGCGATGGTGCGAACCGCACCCGGATCGGTCTCTCGCTCATGGGGCGAGAAAGCTATTCCCGGCGCGGACGGCGTGTCAACGGCGTCCAGAGCCGTCCGCGGGCGCCGCAACGCCCGCGACGCACGCCACGCCGCTCAGTCCCCGGCCGGCCCCAGAGGAGCGGGCGTCGGCACGCCGGCACGGGTTGCCGTTTGGAGCGCGGCCCGGCGCCGGCGCTCGGCCCGGCGCTCGAAGAGGAGGTACAGCGCGGGCGTGACAGTGAGCACGAGGAGCGTGGAGCTGGACAACCCCCCGATCAGGGTGTAGGTGAGCGCGTTCCAGATGTTCTGGTCGGCGACCTCGCTGAACAGGACCAGCGGCAGCAGCCCGAGGATCGTCGTGGAGCTGGTCATCAGAATGGGGCGCACACGCTCGATGGTGCCCTGAAGGATCGCGTCCTCCAGCGCGGCGCCCGTCTTCCAGCGCAACTGGTTGATGTGGTCCACGAGCAAGATCGAGTTGTTGACCACGATCCCGCTCACCATGATGACGCCGATGTACGCTTCTCGCGTGAAGCTGGCTCCCGTGTAGAAGAAGATCAGGAACACCCCGATCAGCGCCATGGGCACGGTGAGCAGCACGCAGAGGGGCAGGCGGATGGATTCGAAGAGGGCCGCCGTCGTCATGAAGATCAGGACCAGGGCGATCGCCGTGACGCGGTAGATCTGGCCCCTCTCCTCCGCAGACCAGCGCCACTCGTCGCGTGTCTTGATCGTGTAGCCCGGCGGCAGCGCGGTCGCGGCGATGACCGCCTCCTGCACCCGGTCCCCCAGCTTCGTCGGTCCGCGGAACTCGTAGCTCACGCGACGCTGGTACTGCTGGTCCTCGCGCAGGATGCGGTTCAGCACCTCGCGCTCCGTGAGGGTGGCGACCGAGGAGAGTCGGACCTGCCGGCCCGAAGGCGTGGGGATCAGCAGGCGCTCCAGCTCCAGCAAGTCCATGCGCTGGCTGCCCTCCAGCTTGACGGAGAACTGGAGCTCGTCGCCACCCACGCGGATCCGGGCACTGCGCTGCTCGGTGTGTCCCCGGATCGCCGCGTTCACGTGGTTGATGAGATCGCGGACCGTGAGGTCGTAGAGGGCGAGGCGGGAGCGGTCGACCTGGACGATGATCTCGGTGGCCTTGTCCCGCTCGTACCAGGCGCCCGATGCGTTGGTGTCCACATCCCGGATCCGCGAGAACCGCTCGAGCCGTACGCCGATGTCTTCCGCGATCTCCCGGACCCGCTCGTAGTTGTACCCGAGGATCTGGATCGAATAGTTGGGGGGCGAGCCCCCGCCGCCGTAGAACGACGGGCCGTAGCCGTAGACGCGGACTTCCGCCCCCCCGAACTGGTGGCTGAACGCCACCAGCTGCTCCTTGATCGCGACGGGGATCAGCGTGTGCTCGATCGAATCCGGGAAGGTGACGCGGATGCTCGCGTACTGCGGCGTGACGTTGGTGACGAAGCGCTCGACCTCCGGGAGCGCCGCGAGCTTCGCCTCGAAGTAGCGCGTCAACTCGTCGGTGCGCGAGATCTCTTCGCCCCGCGGCAGCCGGATCTGGATCGAGATGCTCGTGTCCTCGCCCCACCACCGGCCCCAGAGGATGCCGCGGGTCACGTACTTGTCGAAGAGATAGTACGAGCCGCCGAGCACGAGGAGCGAGCACGTCACGGTCAGCCAGGGCCAGCGCAGCGTGAACGCGATCATCGCCCTGTACAGCCGGATGTAGATCGGCGCGCCGGGCGAGCCGGGAGCCGTATCGGCCGGTGCCGGCGGGACCGTCTTCAGGAGACGTGCGCCGAGGGCGGGGATGAAGGTGAAAGCGACGAACAGGCTGGCGAGCAAGCTGAGCCCCACGACGATGGCGAGGGGCACGTAGTACATCCGGAGCTCGCCCTGGAGGTAGACGAAGGGGATGAGCACCACGACCGTGGTGAGCGTCGCGGCGAGGATCGCCAGCACGACCTCACGCGCGCCCACCTCGGCCGCCTCCTCCGCCGGCATGCCTGCCCGCCTGAGCCGGTACGTGTTCTCCAGGACGACGATCGCGTTGTCCACCACGAGCCCGAACCCCATCGCCAGCCCCATGAGCGTGAGGATGTTCAGCGTGTAGCCCGCCCAGTACATGAGGTTCAGCGCGATGAGGACGGAGAACCCGATCGTTGCGAAGACGATGAGCGAAGACTCGAACGAGCGCAGGAAGACGAGCAGGACCACGAACACGACGACGGCGGAAACCAGCGCGCGCTGCCGGAGGTCCGTGAGCTGCTTGCGAACGCCCTCGCTCTCGTCGTGGTCCAGAATGAGGCGGACGCCCGGCGGGAAGTGCGTCTCGAGCGCTGCGAGTCGCTCCTTGACCCGGTCCGCCGTACGGACCGCGTTGGTGCGGATCGCCTTGTGGACGTTGAAGGAGACGGCGGGCTTGCCGTCGATGCGGTAGTAGGACTGGGCTTCCTCGTAGGTGTCGTGGACGGTCCCCACATCCTGGACGCGGATGATCCGTCCCCCGCGGTTCATCAGCGGCAGGCGCAGCACGTCCGTGACCGATGCCGCGCGCTCGCGGATCGCCAGCGTCCGAAGCACGCCGCCCACGTTGACGACGCCCGCCTCGTTGATGACCTCGAGGTCCTGGAGGCGCGCCCGGACGAGGTCGGGCGTGATGCCGAGCGCCTGGATCTTCGCTTCGTCGAGCCGGATCTCGAGCACGCGGGCGCGGCCGCCGTACGCCTCCACCGCGGCGACGCCGTCCACCTGGCGGAGCTCCGGCGCGATGACGTCGTCCACGTACGCGCGCAGCGCCTCGAGCGTATAGGGGCCCGTGAGGGTGTAGCTCAGGAACGGCCTGGTCTGTTCCTGGAACTCCCGCGGGACGTACTGGCTGATCTGCGGCCGGCCGACGCCCGCCGGCAGCTCCGGCACGAGCGATGTGATGCGCTCGGACAGCTCGAGGCGGGCGAAGTCCATGTCGGTCCCGTGGGCGAACTCGACGGTAATGTACGCCACCCCCATGCCGCCCTGATCCCGGGACTCGGACGTCACCTTCTGGACGCCGCGGACCTGCTGCACCACGGCCTCGAGCGGCGACGTGAGGAACGCCTCCGTCGTCTCGGGCGATGCACCACGCCATGTGGCCGTGATGGTGAGACGCGGCAGACGCGTGTCCGGCAGGAACTCGATCGGGAGGTTGCGCCACGCCGCCACGCCGAGCAACGCCACGGCGAAGTAGGCCATGGCCACCGTCACGGGCCGCCGGATGGTGAACCGGATCATTCCTCGGCCCTCCCTGCGGGCGGTGTCCCGGGGGCGAGGGGGTCCCCCCCGGCGTACACGGGAGCGGGGGCCGGCGCCGCCGCGGCAGCCGGGGCGGGCTCCGCGGTCGGCAGCCCCAGCAGCCGGCGGACGGTTGCCACGCCCGTCTCGAGGAGATCGTAGGCGACGGGGACGATGATCAGGGTCAGCGCCGTCGCGCCCGTCAGGCCGCCGATCAGCGCGAGCGCCAGCGGCGCCTGGAGCTCGCCGCCGCTCCCGAGCCCGAGCGCCAGCGGGACCAGCCCCAGGATCGTCGTGAGCGTGGTCATGAGGATCGGCCGCAGACGGGTCCGGCCTGCCTGGAGGATCGCCTCCCGCATCGGGACCCCGCGCTCGCGCAACTGGCGGATGAAGTCCACCAGGACGATCGCGTTGTTGTCCACGATCCCGACCAGCACCACCAGCCCGATCAGGCTCATGGTGTTGAGGCCGCCGCCGGCGAGGTACAGGGCCACGGCGGCGCCGATCACCGCCAGCGGCACGCTGAGCAGGATCGTGAACGGATGGAGGAACGACTCGAACTCCGCCGCGAGGATCATGTACACGAGGAGGATCGCCAGCACGAACGCGAACGTGAGCTCGCGGAAGCTGCGCCGCATCTCCTCGTTCTCTCCACCGATCTCGGCCCGCACGCCGGGCGGCGCGTCGAGCTCCGCGATGGCCAGCCGCGCCGCTGCAATGGCCTCCGTCAACCCGCCGCTGGCCACATCCGCGTAGACCGGAACCGTGCGCGCCTGGTCGAAGCGACGGATCTCCGCGGGTCCCAGCGCCTCCCGCGGCGTGACCAGCTCGCGCAGCGGGATGCCCTGCACGCGGAGCAAGTCCAGCGTCTCGATGGAACGCCGCACTGCGTCCGGCAGACGGACGACGACGGGGATCTTCCGGTCGAAATCCACGAATTCGGTCGCCCGGACGCCCTGCATGTACGCCTCGACCGTACGGGCGATCTGCTGGGGCTGGATCCCGTAGCTCGCGGCGCGATCCCGGTCGATGTGAAGCCGGACTTCGGGCTGCCCCAGCTCGGTGCCGAGCCGAACGTTCGTGAGCTCCGGCACGCCCGCCAGCCGCGACTGTACGGCGTGCGCGAACGCCAGCGTCGCGTCCAGGTCCTCGCCCCGGATGCGAACCGCGATGTCCGCTTCGCCGCTGCCCAGCAACTGGCCGAGCGCCGTGGCCTTCCCCGTCTCGACGGCCACCGCGCCGGGCGGGAAGCCGTCCAGCAGCGGCCGGACGCGCTCGATCACCGGCGCGGTCGCCTTTCCTCGACGGAGCCGGACATCGATGCGTGCCGTGTGCGAACCGGTCTCTTCCTCCGACAACCCCGCCAGCAGGGTCTGACGACCGATGCGGGTGAACACGGCGCCCACGTCCGGATCGGCCAGGAGCGCGGCTTCGATCCGGCTGGCGGCTTCGGCCGTCACCTCGATGGGCGTGCCCCTCGGCAAGGCGAGTTGGACCGTGAACTCTCCCTGGTCCACGTCCGGCAGCACTGCCCGCTCCAGCCTCCAACCCAGGACGAGCGACCCCGCCAGCACGGCGAGGGCTACGGCGACGACCCGGCCCTTCCGATCCAGCGCCCGCTCCAACACCAGGGGATACCATGCCGCGAAGCGCGCGAAGCCCCGGTCGAAGGCCGCCAGCGGCGGGCCGAGGACGCGGCCGACCCCGCGGCCCAGGGCACGGAACGGCGCCAGCAGCAGCCGTCGGAGAGGAGCCGGCTCCGTTCCGCCCCTCTCGCCGATGCGCGCGGCGAGCAGCGGGATCAGCATCAGCGCCACCACGGTGCTCGCCGCGAGGCCGAACGCGACGGCGACCGAGAGCGGGCCGAACAGCTCCCCGGCCACGCCCTCGATGTAGACGATCGGGCCGAACACCGCGATCGTGGACAGCGTCGACCCGATGATCGCGCCCTGCACCTCCTCCGTGCCCGCCGCGGCCGCTTCGGCGGCCGAGACCTTTCCCTGCCCCGCCTGCCGGATGCGGAAGATGTTCTCCAGCACCACGATCGAGTTGTCCACCAGCATCCCGACGCCCAGCGCGAGCCCGCCCAACGTCATGATGTTGAGCGACATGCCCACCGCATCCAGCAGCGCGAACGTGGCGATGACGGAGATCGGGATCGAGAGCGCGATCACGACCGGGTAACGCGCGTCGCGCAGGAAGAGGAACAGGACCAGGAAGGCCAGGACGCCGCCGGTGACGAGTGAATCGACGACGTTCCTGATGGCATCCTGGATGAAGCCGGCCTGGCTCGTGGCCACGTCGAGCTCCAGCTCCGGGAACTCCTGCCGGAGCTGTTCGAGGACGGCGACGACCGCCTCCGTGACGCGGACGGTGTTCGAGCCCGCTTCTTTGAAGACCAGCAGGCCGACGGACTCGCGGCCGCCGTACCGCGTGATGGACTCGCGCTCGCGGAAGCCGTCCACCACCGTCGCCACGTCCCGGACCCGGAGCAGACGCGCCTCCGCGTCGGCATCGCCGTTCTCCGCCGTGCCGGCGGGCTGGGTGGTGCGCCGCACCACGACGTCGCCGATCTGCTCGACAGCCTCGAATTCTCCGAGCGTGCGGAGCGGGTACTGGTACCGGCCGCGTAGGATCCGCCCGCCGGGCGCGCTGACGTTGGCCGCGGCGAGCGCGTTCTCCACATCCTGGATCGTGAGGCCGAAGCGTTCCAGCTTCGACGGATCCACTTCCACGTGGATCTCGCGTTCGACGCCGCCCGTCACCGTCGCCTGCGCAACGCCGTCGATCTGCTCGAGCCGACGCTTGACGACCGTCTCCGCGATGTCCTTCAGCTCCCACAGGTCCGCCTTGCCCGCCACGCTCACCGCCATGATCGGCTCGGACGCCGGGTCGGTGCGCAGGACCGCGGGCCGGCTCGCCATCTCGGGCAGCATGTCGCGGGCGTTGTCCAGCCGCTCGCGGACGTTCAGCGCCGCGAAGTCCATGTCCGTGCCCCAGGCGAAGCGCAGCGTCACGAGAGACACGCCCTCGCGCGAGACGCTCTCGATGCGCTCGATGCCCGGGACTGCGGCGACTTGGCGCTCGATCTCGGCGGTGACCAGACGCTCCACCTCGCTGGGCGCGACGCCTGGGTACGACGTGTAGATGACCAGCTTCGGGTACGCAATGTCGGGCAGGAGGTCGACGGGCAGCCGGAAGAAGGAGACGAAACCGAGGAAGATGACGGCGACGAACAGCATCGCCGTCGCCACCGGGCGCCGGATCGAGCCGCTCGCGAGGGACATGTCAGGGCCTCACTCGTTCGCCGACGTGCTGCTCGAGCGCGATCACCGCGTTGATCCAGGCGAAGCGTGCATCGATCGCCGCGCGCTCCTCGCGGGCAGCATCGTCAATGAAACGCTGGAGATCGGCGAAAGAAAGACTGCCCAGCCTGAACTTCTCCTGCGCCAGCTCCACGCGCTGGCGCGCGAATTCCGCCGACCGCTCGGCCAGCTCGAGGGACCGGTAAGCGTTGCGGAGGTCCACCAGCGCCGCGCGCACGTCGCGCTCGACGCGCAGCCGCTCCTCGCGCAGCGCCTCACGCGCGTCTTCGGCTGCCGCGTTGGCCTGAGCGATCTGCTGCGAAACCTGGAAGCGGCTGAACAGAGGCACCTGCGCGCTGATCCCGAGGGAGAAGGTGCGGTTGCGCGGGTTCAGCTCGAAAAGCGCCTCGTCGCTCTGCAGATACATTGCGCGGGAGAAGCTCGCCTGGAGACTGACCTGCGGCCAACGGCTCCACCAGACAGCCCCTGCGGCGTGCCCAGCGGCCGCCGCCGTCGCCGCGAGCTCGAGCAGCCGGGGCGCCGCCTCGAGGGCGCGCGCGACCAGTGCCTCCTCGTCCAGGACGTCTGGATCGAACGGCGGGGGCAGATCGTCCGCCGGGTCGATTTCGACGGGGTCGTCGATGCCCATCGCCTGAAGGAGGTCGAGTTCGGCCTTCCGGGCGTTGCCCCGCGCCTGCTCGAGCGCCAGCTCCTGCCGCGCGACGTCCACCTGGGCACCCAGCACGTCCTCCGGGTGGGTCCGCGCCACCCGCAGCTGCTGCACCGTCATCTCCAGCCGTTCGCGCGCGGAGGCGAGGAGCTGCTCCTCGAGGGCGATCCGCTGGCGTGCCTGGAGCGCCGTGTAATAGCGCCGGGAGACGTCGGCGATGAGCGCGTTCCGGCTCGCGGCGATCCGCGCGGCGGCGGCGCGGGACTCGGCGCGTGCGGCGCGCAGGCTGCCCACGCGGCTCAGCCCATCGAACAGCGTCAGGCTCGCACTGATGGTCTGATTCGCCGAGCTGGTGCGATAGTCGATCGGATCCCGGAGCGCGATGGGCTGACCGAAGTCGTCCTGGCCGGTGACGGTCCGTGACCTCGTGATCCCCGTGCTGGCGCTCGCGGACACGTTCGGCAGGAACTGCGACCACGCCGCGCGCTCGGCCACCGCCGTGACGTCCTCGTCGTTCACCACGCGCCGGTGCGCTGGGTTGCGTTGCAGGGCGATGCGGATCGCATCGTCGAGCGTCAACTGCCGCGGCACCTCCTGCGCGACCGCGTGCGCCGCACCGGTCGCGAAGAGGATGGTCAGGACGATCGCTGTCCTCATCGGAGGTCTTCCGCCGTTGGTCGTTGCGGTTGCTCACGCGGCGATGGACCGACGCGTACGCCGCGTCCCGCTCGCGGCTCACTGCGGCCGCCCGCCGGCCGCCCGCACATCCTCCACCAAGCGCACGGGCGCACCGTGGATCAACGTGTAGTGCCCACCGGTCAGGACGATCTCACCCGGCGCCACCGTCAGTTGCTCGCTGCACTCCTCCGCCGGCAGGATCTCGACGAGCACGTCGTTCTGGAGCCCGGGGCAGACGTACCGCCACTCCGCCTCCCCTCCCTGCGGATTGCCCTTCAGCACGAAGAGCATCGTGCGGCCATCCCGCTCCAGGATCGCCGAGCGCGGGACCAGCACCCGGTCCGGGAACCGCTCCGCCTCCAGCATCACCCGCGCGAACATCCCCGGCAGGATCCGGCCGCTCGGGTTCGGCACCGATACGGTCACCTTGGCCATGCGCGTCTGCCGATCCACGAGCGGGTTGATGGTCTCGATCCGCCCCACCACGCGCTCGCCCGGGAACGCCGTCAGCTCCACCTCCGCACGACGCCCCACCGCCAGGAAGCGCACGTCGCCCTCCAGCACCTGCACCTCGATGCGGATCGGATCCGCATCCACCACCGTCAGGAGCTCGTCGCCCACCCGCACCCACTGCCCGGGCACGATCTTCACGCTCGCCACGCGCCCCGGGAACGGCGCCTCCATCCTCGTCCGCGCCAGCTCGAGCTGCGCGCGCTTCAGCCGCGCCTCGGCCGCATCCAGGCCGCTCCGCGCCCGCGCCGCACGGTCTCGCTCCTCCCGAACCGCCGGATCGGCGATCATCCGCTCGTCCGCCAGCGTCAGCTCACGGTACGCCGCCTCCGCCGAGCGCAGCGCCGCCTCCGCCTCGGCGACCGCCAGCTCGTACTCCGTCGGATCGACGACCAGCAGCACCGCGCCCGAGTCTACCGGCTGGTTCTCCCGCACCCGCACCTCCAGCACGCGTCCGGCCACCTGTGCGAGCATCACGGCCTGACGGTCCGCCGCCGCCTGCCCTTCACCCGTCCGGTACAGCACGAGCGTGTCCCGCACGGCCTCCGCGCCCTGCACCGGGATCGCCACATCCGTTGCGAACGCGCTCGCCGCCGCCACGGGCGTCGGCACTGCCGCTCCACCTCCCCCGGCGGCTTCTCCCGCCGAACTCGCGTCCCCACCACGGACACGCAGGTAAACACCCGACCCCAGCGCCAGGACGATCACCGTCGCGACCCCGAAGGGGATGATGCGCTTGGCTCCGATCATGTATCGTGCTGAACGAGGGCGAGGGAATGTGCGGCTCCGGACTCCGACGAACCCCGGTGAACGGACGTGCTGCCCCGCTGCGTAGCAGGCGCAACATAAATCGCAATTCGCAGGAGTGCAATGGCTGATTGCGTCAGGGCGCACCCACTCCACGCACCCCGCGGCTCGACGGCGTCCCGGCCGGAGTCCGTTCCGAGCCGCTCGGTCAGTGCGCCGACCCTATGCCATGCCGGCGGCGCACGGTTGCTTGCTCAGCCGCGTTCGCCGCGCGTCCGCCGCAACGCCGATCGCAACCGCCGCACGAGCGCTTCTTCGCGCTCGCGCTGGCGCAGCAGGATCTCCACCGCCCGGTCGCGCCCCTCTGCGAGCGCGGCTTCGATGAGGATCGTGTAACGGGCGAGCGTGTCGAGGCGATGGCCGAGTTCCCGCTCGATCGGATCTTGAGCCGACGCCTGCTGGTCTGCCTCCAGCCAGAACGCGTCCAGGCCGGGCGTGGCGGGTCTCAGCCCGGGGTCCCGCTGCTCGCCGCCGCGGAGCGGACCAACCGGGGTTCCTGACGGACTCGGCCCCGACGTGTGGAAAGGCGTTGCGTCCGGCTCACGTTCCATGAGTCCCTACCGGGTATGCGGGTTCGGACCCCGCCGCGTGGCGGGTGCACGGCAACCGGAGCGCCACCGCGCAACCGCGGCTGCGCACGCGGGCGCCCGAAAGCCAACCCGTGCAAGTCGCGTTCCTGGATGAGCGCGCAAGTGATTGTTATTTCAGCAGGTTACGCACTCCGCCCGAGTGCAGCGTCCGACGTTGGTCTTGCGGACGCGCCGAGGCGCCGTGCATGAATGCCAGCACTCGAGCGCCGGCAGGTGGCGCCGATTCACTGCCCGCCCGAGCGCGTGGCGCCGGACCCATGAAGCGCCCGGGCGCACCGTCGCGAACGCCGGCGCAGGTCCTGCCGACGCGTCGCCAGAGCGCCACGGGAGCGCATGCACCGGCTCTCACGTCGAACCACGGAGAACGTCGGCCGCAGGCGAGGCGAACCCGGAAATGCCGGACACGATCATCGTCGTGCCGTGCTACAACGAAGCGGAGCGGCTCCCGGTGGAGCGCTTCAGGCGCTACGTGGCGGAGACGGAGGGGATCCGGTTCCTGTTCGTCGACGACGGGAGCCGAGACCGGACGCTCGAGGTCCTGCGACGCCTGGAAGCGGACCGGCCCGATGTCTTCGGCGTCCTGGCGCTGCCGCGCAACGGCGGCAAGGCGGAGGCCGTGCGCCGTGGGATCCTCGTCGGGCTCGAGGCCGGCGCACGCTACGTGGGTTTCTGGGACGCAGACCTCTCGACTCCGCTGGAGGCGATCGCTGACCTCCGCGCGGTCCTCGAGGAGAAGCCCGAGATCGAGGCCGTTTTCGGCTCGCGGGTGCAGCTCCTGGGCCGCTGCATCGAGCGGCACGCGTGGCGCCATTACCTGGGCCGGGTGTTCGCGACCGCGGCATCGCTGGCGTTGCGGCTGCGGGTCTACGACACGCAGTGCGGCGCCAAGCTGTTCCGCGCAACGGACCGGCTGGCGGAGTTGTTCCGGGATCCGTTCCGCGCGCGCTGGATCTTCGACGTCGAACTGATCGCCCGCCTGATCCGGCAGCGGCGAGGCACGACGCTCCCCGGTGCCGCGAGCGTGATCTACGAGTTCCCACTGTCCGAGTGGCGCGACGTGCCCGGGTCCAAGCTGAAGCCGCGGGACTTCATCCGTGCGGCGCTGGACCTCGCGGTGATCTACCACGCGTACCTGCGCCCCGGTGCGCCGCCGCTGTCCCCCGTGTCCTCCGAACAACGGCGGCGGGTGCCGCACGGTGCCGAGGCGGAGGACGCGCGGGTGCGCTGAGCAACGGGCCTCACACTCAAGCCGGCTCCTTCCGCCCCCGCAGGCCCGACGCACGGAGCGCCGCCGCGAGCTCTCCCGCGCCGCGCGACATGCGGCAGAGTGCGTGCATCACGCCGGTCCTGCCCAGGAAGACCGCCACCGAGAGCAGGAAGCCGCCTTCCGCCATGCGCACGAGCGCACGCGTCGCCGAAGGCGTCAGGGCCTCCGGCCCCAGGGCGACGGCGTGCGGCGGCAGGACACGCCCCCGCTCCCGGAACGCGCGTCGGAGGATCCAGCGCGCCGTCGCCCGGTCCGGCTCGACGTCCAGATGGACGACAGCGCGATCCGCCCACACCACGCGCGGCCGAGGCGCCGCGGCGGGCTCCGCGTCCGCGGACCGCGCCGGCGCCGTCGTCGGCCCCTCCACTGCTGGACCCGCAGCGACCAGCAGCCGGCGCATCACGAGCACGTTGTACGGCCGCACGAACGGCACCGCCGCCCCGGTCCGGCGCCGGGCCGCCTCGAAGAAGCCGCCTCGCCGCACCCACGCCGGCACCTCATCCGCGTACCGGGGCACCACCGGACCCTCGACGACATCCGCCCCGTGCCGCGACTGCGCCGCGATCAGCTCGGCCAGCCAGTGCGGCGCCGGCTCCGACGCTGCCTCCAGGAACGCCACGCCGTCCGCACCCCGGGCGAGTGCGAGTGCGACCCCCTTCCGCCGCGCGCCGTGGGACTGCCGCTCCGCCACGAACTCGATCGGCCAGCGGAAGTCCTCCCGCGCACGCGCCACAACCTCGCCTGACTCCGCCGCCGCGCTCGCGTCCACGACGATGATGAACACCTCCGGCTCCGGCCCCGCCGGGAACCGCTGCGCTGCCAGGGCCGCCAGCAGCCGCTCCAGCGCTGCGGCCCGGCCATCCGCCTCCACACAGACCCCGATCCGCATCCGTGTTCCTCCGGACTCCGAGCGGGCGCCCCACCGCGGCGAACGCGGCTCGCCCGTCTCCCGGCCGCATGTCGCCGGCAACCGTCCCCCGCGGCGCTCGCTCCGCTACACCGCTCCCGCCGGCTTGCAGGAACGGCGCCCACGAGGCCGCGGGCCGGCCCCACCACGCGGCCAGTTCGCCCGCCGTCCTCCTGCCTGCGGCCCTCCCCACCCTCCACCGAGCTTCGGTAACAACGCTGCCGAAATCTGATGCAAGACCGCCGAACACTGGTCTAGCCCCCCACACGTCGCGCAACTACTATCGTTTCTCTCACCATTTCGTCTTTCGCGTTCCGGCCGATTCTCGGTCGGAGCGACGCAACGCCTGGCACGGGGCCGGCTGAACGGGGAGGTCCATGCACCGACGAGCCGATCTGCTCCTCCAGCCCGATTCCTTGGCCGCGGTTCGCGAAACAGGCGGGCGGCGGTGCGAGTCGGCGGCGCAGCGGGCGGATGTCGCATCGGAGAAGCCGCTGCGGCTCACGGCGCTCCAGAGGCTCGGCCTGGCGGTGGGAACGCCGGGGGGCCGGGGCGCGCTGCTCACGCTGGTGGCCGAAACGGTGCGGGATCTGGCATCCGCCCGTGGCGCGGTCGTCCTGCTCCCGGGGAGCAGCGGAGCGATGAGCGTCGCGGCGGCGCACGGGATCCAGCTGCACCATCTCGGACACTGGCCGGTGAGGGAGGCGGAGGCGTTCGCGCGGCCGAACGGCGGATGGGCCGCCCGAACCATGGCCATGCGAGAGGCCCCCGTGCCACTACGAGCGCTCGTGGCCGCGCACGACGTCGAGACGCTGATGGTGGCGCCGGTGCCGGGGCCGGACGCGGCGTTCGCGGGTGCGCTGCTCGTCCTGGATCCCCGGGCGCGAGCCGTCGAGGCGCTGGAGGCGCTCGAGGCGGCGGCGGCGCAGGTCGGCGCCGCGCTGGCGCGCCTCCGCCTGGAGCGCCAGAGTGCCCGCCGGGCCCGCAGGGCGCGGCTCCTCGCCGCGGCGATCGACCAGTTGCAGCTCGGCGTGGCCATCGCGGGGCCGGACGGCCGGATCCGCTACGCGAACGCCACCGCCGCACGGCTGCGCGGAACGGAGCGCCGCGCGCTCCGCGGCCTGCGGCTGGACGAGCTGTTCCCGAGCGCGCCCGTTCCGGCGCTGGGGGACGACGCGGACCGTTGGAGCGGTGAGGTGCTGCACCAGCGTCCGGATGGCTCGGCGATCCCGGTGCACCTCACGGTGACTTCGCTGCGTGCGCGCTCGAGAGAACGGCTCGCCACGGTGCTCATTGCGCGTGACGTGAGCGACGAGAAGCGACAGCAGGCGCAGCTCATGGAGTCGGATCGGCTCGCGCTGGTGGGCGGGCTGGTCTCCGCGGTGGCGCACGAGCTCAACAACCCGCTGGCCGCCATCGGCAACTTCGCCGAACTGCTGCGCGCGGATGAGGAAGACCCGGAGCGCAAGGAGATGCTGGAGACCATCGCCCACGAGGCCGCGCGCGCCGGCCGCACCGTGCGCAACCTGCTGTCCTTCTCGCGCCCGTCCCGCGCCGCTCGTGCCTGGGTCCGGCTCTCCGAGGTGGTGGACCGGACCGTCGCGCTGCGGATCTACGACCAGCGGCGGCGGCGTATCGAGGTCGGCATCGACATCCCGGCGGACCTGCCGCCGCTCTGGGCGGACGCCAACCAGTTGCAGCAGGTCCTGCTCAACCTGATCGTGAACGCGGAGCAAGCGATCGGCAGTGATGGCCGCATCGATGTGCGTGCTCGCCCGTTCTTCTGTAACCGCCTGGTCGAGCTGACCGTGGAGGACACCGGCCCGGGGATCGACCCGGCCGTGCTCCCGCACATCTTCACGCCGTTCGTGACGACGAAGGCCGCGCACGTCGGTACGGGTCTGGGCCTCTCCATTTCCCGGGACATCGTGGAGGCGCACGGCGGGCGGATCACGGCGGAGAACAGGCCGGAAGGCGGCGCGCGATTCGTGGTCGTCCTCCCCACGACGGGTGAACCCTCTCCCGGACCCGACTCGTTGGACCGTTGACGGCGGGCGGAACGAGGCCCGCCTCGGCTTTCCGGAGGCCAGGCGCACGGCTCCGCCGGGGTACCGAGCGAAGCGGCCCCACCTCGGACGAGAGGTGGGGCCGTGATCGCATCCACGTTCGACGAGGCGAAGCGGAGGGCGTGGGATTCGAACCCACAAGGGCTTGCGCCCGGCGGTTTTCAAGACCGCTGCCGTGACCAGTTTGGCTAGCCCTCCAAAACGATTGATGCAACGCTAGATGCAGCTTCCGATGCACCTCCTGAACGGATCCCTCTTATATGGCGCCGGTGCATTTTCCGGTGCACGCCCACGCCGGGTATAATGCCCGGCCTCCACCCCCGAAATATACAGCCAAACGCAGCTTGATGCAGGCCGCCACAAGGGGCTTGACACCGGATCCGACATTGGACTAAGGGAGAAGTGAAAATCCTACCAAGTCT
>QGVH01000021.1 GCA_003242735.1 bacterium
ACCATGGTCTCGCGGGACGCGCGGCGGACGCTGGCGTTCTACCGGGACCTGCTGGGCGTGGGGCTGGTGAAGCGGACGGTCAACTTCGACGACCCCACCGCGTACCACCTCTACTTCGGCGATGCGACGGGCTCGCCGGGCACGATCCTGACGTTCTTCGAGTGGCCGCACGTGGGCCGCGGGCGCTGGGGTGTGGGCGGGGTCCATCACCTCGCCCTGGGCGTGGAGACGCCGGAAGCGCAGCTCAAGTGGAAGCGTCGGCTGGAGGACGCGGGGGTGACGGTGACGGGGCCGTACGACCGCGGCTACTTCCGCAGCCTCTATTTCCAGGACCCGGATGGGCAGATCCTGGAGATCGCCACGCGGGGTCCCGGTTACGCCATTGACGAGCCGGCCGATGCACTGGGCCGCGAGGTGATCATGCCGCCGAAGGAGCGGCTACGCGGCCACCGGGACGAGGAGGCGATCCGCGCGCTCACGCACCCCGAGCCGGTGCCGGTGATCGAGCCGGACATGGCGCTCCAGGGCATCCACCACATCAGCGGCATCACGGATGACATCCAGCGCGCCCACGAGTTCTACGAAGCGGCGCTGGGTCTACGCATCGTGAAGAAGACGGTGAACCAGGACGACGGTGTGACGCCGCACTGGTTCTGGGCGCGATACGACGGCGAGGAGGTGGCGCCGCACAGCGTGCTGACGTTGTTCGGCTGGCCGCGTTCGAACTACTGGGCCCGTGGCGGCGCGGGGCAGACGCACCACATTGCGTTCCGGGCGGCGAACGAAGAGGAGCAGCTCGCGTGGCGGGAGCATCTGCTGTCCATGGGCGTCCAGGTCTCGCCGGTGATGGACCGGAAGTACTTCAAGAGCATCTACTTCCGTGCGCCGGACGGGCTGCTGCTGGAGATCGCGACCGATGGCCCGGGCTTCACGGTGGACGAGCCGGCGGACGCGCTGGGCCGTGAGTTGATGCTGCCGGCGTGGCTCGAGCCGCGGCGGGCGGAGCTCGAGGCCGTGCTCACGCCGCTGGGTTGAGAGGAGACCAAATGATTGAGCTGGAGTTCGACGCTCACGCGTCCGACGGCGCGGGGGACGGCGCGCCCCTCGTCGTGCTGCTGCACGGCCGTGGCGCCAGCAAGGAGGACCTGCGGGTGCTGCGTCCTCATCTGCCTGCGGGCGTGGTCGCGGTGTTCCCGCAGGCGCCGTTCCAGGCGGCGCCGTGGGGATACGGCCCGGGCTGGGCGTGGTACCGCTACCTGGGTGAAGACCGTCCGGAGCCGGAGAGCTTCGCGGCGTCGCTGAACGCGCTGGAGGCGTGGCTGGCTGCTTTGCCGCAGGCGCTGCCGGTGAAGCCCGGGCCGATCGCGCTGGGCGGATTCTCGCAGGGCGGCACGCTGAGCGTCGCGTATGCGCTCACGCATCCCGGGAGCATCGCCGCAGTCCTCAACTTCAGCGGCTTCCTCGCCAGCCATCCACGCGTGCGCGTTGCGCCCGACACCGTCGCCGGAACGCGTTTCTTCTGGGGCCACGGCACCCGCGACCGGAACATCCCGTTCGAGCTGGCCGAGCGCGGGCGCGGACTGCTGCGCGGCGCCGGCGCCGCGCTGGAGGCACGGGACTACCCGATCGGGCACTGGATCGATCCCGTGGAACTGCAGGATGCCATGCGCTGGCTGGAGACGGTGCTGGCGGAAGCGGCGGGCGGGACGCGCGCGGCCTGACCGACCCCGCGCCCGGATGCTCGCGAGGCCCGGGGAGCCCGCCCCGGGCCTCGCGCGTTCGAGACGACGTCGTCGTCCAGAGATCGGCCGTCCTGGTGCGCTCAGCCGCGTGCCTGCTCGTACAGCCGGCTCACCTCTTCCCAGTTCACCACGTTCCACCACGCCTGGATGTACTCCGGCCGGCGGTTCTGGTACTTGAGGTAGTAGGCGTGCTCCCAGACATCGAGGCCGAGGATCGGCGTCTGGCCATCCATCAGCGGGCTGTCCTGGTTGGCGGTCGAGAGGACCTTGAGCTTGCCGCCGTCCAGCACGAGCCAGGCCCAGCCGGAGCCGAAGCGGCCCGCCGCGGCCTTGGAGAACTCGTCCTTGAACGCGTCCACCGAGCCGAAGGTCTTCTCGATGTCCTGCTGGAGCGCACTGGACATCGTGCTCTTCCCGCCCGGCGCCATGATCTGCCAGAACAGGTTGTGATTCACGTAGCCGCCGCCGTTGTTGCGTACGGCGGTACGGATCTCCTCGGGCACCGAGTCGATGTTGCGCAGCAGGTCCTCGGCCTCGCGGCCATGGAGATCCGGGTACTTCTCGAGCGCGGCGTTCAGGTTGTTCGTGTACGCCGCGTGGTGCTTGGTGTGGTGGATCTCCATGGTGCGCGCGTCGATGTGCGGCTCGAGCGCGTCGTAGGGGTACGGGAGCTCCGGCAGCTTGAACGGATACGCCATGCGTCCCTCCTCCGGTTGAGGCCTCCCGGCTGGGAGGCGTCCCTTCGCGTTCGGGTCGGAACGGACAACCTGTGGCTTTCCGGGCCGGAGGTCAACCTGTGGACAACGTGCCCCTTCGACGACGCGGCCGCATGACGCGCCGAGCGCCGGCCGCCCGCGTCGCCTGGCGGGCGGGCCGGTCGCTGCTCGCCTACTTCTTATTGGAGAGCGTTCTCCAGTACACCCTCGCGCCGCCCATCGCAGTGCGTTCGACAGGCACGCCGCACGCGGTCCCCGTGACGGCGTACTGGCCGGCCACCAGGTCGAAGACCTGCTCGACATCGTACTCGCACTCGGTGACTTCATCGCCGTGCAGCAGCGTCAGCGTGCCGAACTGGCGGCTCTTCTGGAGCAACACCGTGGGCGGCCACGATTCGTCGTGGAACTCCATGTGCATTTCGCCGTCGTACATCAGCTCGCCGTTGGCGGTCACGGCCGACGAGCTGCGGTAGCCGCGGTCGATGCCGCAGTCCTCGTAGCGCCTGACGTACGTCACCCGGCGGATCCTGACAGCGCCCTCCTCTTCCAAGGAGACGCTCCCCCGGAACGTCACGCTCCCGCCCATCGGGCAACTGACGTGGTGCTCGAACTCGCCGGCATCCCCGGCAAGGGAGACCCCCGGCGAGAACTGGGCGAACGCGATGGCGGCGTTGGACGGGCTGTACGGCGGCTCGGTCGGCTCCGTGTCACATGCCGCCAGGATGCCGAGCGCCGCCAGCGCGCCGGCAGCGGCGGCGCGAGCTCGATCACGTTGCATCGTTCACCTCCTGTGTTGACGGGAAGTCGAGTACGCCGACCGCCCCGCCGAACCGGTCGGGCACCGCGAGGAGCCCCGGTGGGACGACCCACTCCCCGCCGTCCACGCGGATGTTGACGTGGTAGACGCCGGCGGGCTTGCGGAACGTCGCTTCCCAGACGTCGGGGTCCTCGTCGGAGCGGCGCATCGCGACGACCTCCCAGTCGGTGACGTCGCCCTTGAGTTCCACGCGGCGGGCGCCGGGCACGTACAGGCGGACGAGGTAGACGTCCGGCTCGAGCGGCACCACGGTGGGCGCCGCAGGCCGGACGTCCGGCGGCGGGGCGGGGTCGGGTTCTTCCTTGCGGGTGGAGTGGATGTGCATGCGCAGACCGACCTGAGCGAAGCGGCCGCCCGGCTGCGCGAGGTCCGCGCGCTCGGGCCTCACACCGCCGGCGAGGACGATGCCGAACCGCCGCCAGACAGGGATGTCGGCCTCGCCGAACAGCCATTGCCGCGTGCCGTGGGTCTCGCCGCCGAACCGCTGGCCAGCCGTGAGCCGGAGGGAGACCGGGCCGACCCGGTGCAGGGCGGAGAGCTCGCCGTCGGTGTAGCGGCCATCGGGGCCGGCGCCGGTCTCCGGGAGCATCGGCACGCCCGGCTCCAGCGATCTCCGGACGGACTCGGTCAGGCCGCTCTGGAGCCAGGTGGTCCGTACCTCGAGCCGGAGCCCGGGCAAGCCGCCGCCGAGGGTGAGCGAAACGGTCTGCCTCGGCCCGTTCCCGAAGCCGGCGGCGACGGTCGCGCTGCCGGTGAAGCGCGCCGGACCCAGCGGGTAGGCGATGTCCACACCGAGCCCCGAGCGCGTGTAGACATCGCCGCCCGCGGCGAGGCCGAAGAGCAGGTGCAGCGCGAAGTCGGGGGCCGTGTCGGCCGCCGGCCAGCTCGCCAGCACGTTCAAGCGCTGCTCATGGGTGCCGTCGCCGAGCACCGCCGCCATCGGCCGGACGAGCAGGCGGGGCTGCTCCTGGAGGAGCCGGTCGAGCGGGCCGGCGCTCCCCGTGTCGCCGGACTCGCCCGGCCAGCCGCGCGGGACGCCGCGGCCCTGCCCGGCGGTGTCAGACGGTGACACGGCCGCGATGAGGACCCAGGCCGCGGCGGCGACGGCAGCGCACCTCATGGCCGCACCCTGTCGCCGAAGCCACCGGACCGGCCGTGCCGGATCAACGCCTGGGCCCGCGAGGCGGCGGCTTCCGCGGGCGGCGTGCCGGCCATCATGTCGCGCTCGACCAGCCGCTGGAGCGATGCGAACTCCGCCGCGGAGAGCCGCGCGTTCAGCATGGCCGCGATGAGGTCGAGCGACTGTTCGGCGGGCACGCCCCGCGACATCAGGTAGACCAGCCCGGCCAGCCCGCCGGCGAACGACTCGCGCGACCGGTGGGGCCGCAGTCGCTCGAGCTGGGCGGGCGTCGCGCCCGCGTCCAGCGCGGCGGCGGCGAGGAGGAGCGCATCGACGCCGACGTCGTCGCCCAGCGCGTCGCGTGCGGTCGCGAGATCCCGGATCAGCTCGCGCACCGCGCGGACGATCGCATCACCCGATGCCCCCTTGCTCTGCCCCTCGAGCGCCTTCTGCACGAGCGGCTCGGCGGGGAGCCCGAGCGTGCTCGCGCTGTCCACCAGCGCGGCAACGGCCGCGGCGGTCTCCGGGTCGAGCCGTTTGTGAAGGCGCGGGTCCTGCGCGAGCGCGTGCCGCGGTCCGAACGTGAGTCCCAACGCGCAGACCAGCGCGAGGCCGGTGATGATCCGCACGCTCATGGCGCCTCCGGCGGAACGATGTACGCGATCGACGTAGGTCGGCCGAACTCCTCGCGGGACGCCACGGCGTGCGGGTCGGCGCGCCACTCCGTGCCGTCCACGAGATAGGCGTAGCGCACCGTGCCGGGACGCAGCCGCACCACCGCGGACCAGACGCCGTCGCCCGTCCGCGTGAGCGGCGTGGCGCGGGGATCCCAGTCGTTGAAGTCGCCGACGACGCTCACGCTGCGCGCGTCGTGCGCGTGCAGCACGAACTGCATCATCGTCAGTTCCTCCACTGCCGTGCCTCGCTCCGGCGTGTTCCACCGCCAGAGCGCGAGCCAGAACGCGCTGGTCAGCGCAATGAGCGCGACGGCAGCGGCGAGGGCGGCCGGAGGGGAGAGGATCCGGCGCGCTGCGCGGGTCTCCTCCTCGCGCAGGGCCGCTGCCAGCCGCGCGCGCGCCTCGGGCCGCGCCGCGGGCTCCTTGCGCAGCGCTGCGAGCCACGGCTCGAGCCGCGGGTCCAGCTCGTTCATGCTCCGTCCTCCGTCAACAGGGCCAGCACCTGCTCGGAAGCTCTTTTCACTCGCATCTTGAGCGCGCTCACGCTCGCGCCAGTGATCTCTGCCATTTCCTCGTAGCGGAGCTGCTCGACGTGCTTCAGCAGGAACGCCTCGCGCAGCTTCGGTCTCAGCGCGGCGAGCGCCGCTTTCAGCCTCGGGTCGAGGTCGTCGTTCGCTGCCCCGTCAGCCGGGTGCACCCGGAGCGTTTCCGGGTCCTGGCGTGCCCACCAGCGCTCGAACAGCAGCCGTCGGCGGCGGGTCCTCCGCGCGTGCGAGCGGCAGCGGTTGAGGACGATGCCGAGCAGCCACGGCCGGAACTCGCGCGGCGACCGCCCTCGCCGGAGCGCGCGGTACGCCCGGACGAGCGCTTCCTGGACCACGTCCTCCGCGTCATCCCGTTCGCCGAGGCTGCGCCATGCGAAGCGCAGGCAGGCGCCGTAGTACCGGTCCACCAGCGCATCGAACGCGGCCGCATCCCCGGCCCGCACGCGTCGGATCAGCTCCTCATCCGCGATCACACCCTGAAGACCCTTCGGCAGAAGCATGCGGTCACATCCGGGGTCGCCTCGAGGCCGCGCGCGGACGGGGTTCGCCTCCGGGGACGTGTTCCCGGTCGCAGGAACCGCTGACCGTCCAACCATCACCAGCCGCGGCGGATCACGCGGGGGCGCATCTGATCCCGCAGCCGGTCGCGCTCCCGCTGGACCAGCTCGTGCGCTTTGGCCCTCTGCTCCTCCGTGAGCGCCGCCTCGGCCTCCTCGAGGGCCTCCCGGTTGTTCTCCTCCATCCGCTCGAGCAGCGGCTGCATCGCTTCCCTGAGCCGCTCCGCCTCCTGCCGGTTGGACGGCCTGCTCCGGCCGCGCAACTCCCGGAGCTCTTCCACGACGGCCCGGTTCTCCTCCGTCAGCCTCTCGTTGATCGCATTGAGCCGCGCCACCTGCTCGTCCGTCAGGTCGAGCTCGGTCCGGTTGTCCAGGAGGATCTCGATCGGGTTGCGCTGCACGCGGTCAACGGACCGCTGCTGGCCTCGCTGCGCTGCGAGCGGCGCCGCCGCGGCGAGCAGCAGAGCTGCGGCCAGGACACACGACTGCAAGTTCTTCATTCCGGGTTCTCCTCGTGCGACTCGCGACGTGCCGGCACGCAGCCGTCGCGCGCCGTCACCACCCTGGAGACCCCACACGCGGCGCGGATCGTCACATCGCCCGGGCGCCGCGGCAGCGAGGAGTGGTTCGATTCAGGAGCCGAGCAGCTCCTCGAGCAGAGCCGCGAGGCGGTAGCCGGCCAGTGCGATGCGCGGCGCGGCGGCGGCGTAGACGTCGTCCGTGTACCGGGCGGGCGGCGGCGCATCGCGCTCGAGGTAGGCGGGGTAGGCGGCGCGCTGCGCAACGGCGAGTCCCTCCCGGGCCCAGGCGGTGAAGTCTGCGGGTTGGACCAGCGCGGCCTCGAAGTCGGCGCGGGGGTGCGCCTCCATGACGGCGGCTGCAACGCGACCGATGTACCCCTCCAGCGTCTCGCCCTCGTGCCGAGGGTAGCGCTCGCTCAACACGACGTCCCAGGCGCGGTGCACGTTGTTGCCCTCGCCCAGGCGGAACGCGTTGCCGCCGCGGTCGCCGTCCGGGTCGCGCGGGGAGACGCGTGCGCTGGTGTGGAGCGGCTGGTGCAGGTCGCCGACGAGGTGGAGCAGCCACGCCAGGTCCAGCCCGCGCTGCGTGGCGGGCCTCTCGCGGTCGCCGAGTGCGGCGGAGACGCGCTCGATCTGCACGAGGAGCTCGCCCGTGAGCGGCAGGTCGAGCTCGACGGCGGGACCGCCCGCGCCATCCTGGCGCCAGAAGAAATTGACGTAGTGCCAGGAAGGCCGATCGTAGCGGCGGGCCGGGCGCTCGGGGTCCCGGATCCAGTCCGCCCAGCACGCGGCGGCCTCGAACAGCTCGCGCTCCCGCACCTCCAGCGGGCGGCCGTCCGCCGGCAGGAGCGCGGGCAGCCCGCTGTCCTCCGGTGCGGCGAGCAGCAGGGCGGCGGCCTGCGCCCGCGCCGCCGGGCTCAGCGATTCCCACGCAATGCGCGCCACCACCCGATGCCCGACGTCATCCCACGCATGGAGCGGAGCGGGCAGGAGGGTGGCGGCGAGGAGGATGCCGGCCGTGATGGCTCGCATGGACATTCGCGTTCAGAATGGGGTTCGGATCCGAGGGGCGGCTGTCGTGCACCTGAGCAACCACTGGCGCGACTGAACATGACGTAGCCGAGCTCCCGGAGGGAAGGGCACGTGCTCCGTTGCCCATGCCCGTGAACGCGCCGATCGAGCCCGTGGACCAATCGACCTGCTATCGTAGCCCCTCCATTCGCCACGATGAACTCGATCTCCACCGGCCTCGGATCGATGATCCCGAGGCCTGTCTCCGGATCGCGTTCGGCTGGCGCGATCTCCCGCCGCTCGACGAACAGGTCCACGCCCGCCACCTCGCAGGCGGGCGGCGCTCGCACGGGCCCGCCGGATCGCCCCCGCACGCCGCGAGGACGGGTGCGACTGCGAGTAGACGACGGAGCTTCCTGGCTACGGACATGGACCGGCTCCCTGGCTTGTCGGGCACACCGGCAAGGCCGCCGTCTTATCCCACCCCTACGACGCGGCTCCGGCGCTCGACGAGGACAACGTCGCGCCACACACCGTTCATCTCCCCGATCCGCTCGCGCACCCCGACCTCCCGGAACCCGTGCTTGCGGACCAGGGCACGGCTGGCTGTGTTCTCGGGGAAGATGCCGCCCTGGAGCGTCCAGAAGCCGAGGCGCTCGGACTCAGCGATCACCGCGGCCAGCAACGCGGAGCCCACCCCGCGGCCGCGCGCGTCCTCGGCGACGTAGACGCTCACTTCCGCGACCCCTCGGTACACGGACCGCCGCGACACCGGGCTCAGCGCCGCCCAACCCGCGATCCGGCCGTCCAGCGCGGCGACGAAGCGGCACGCGGGCAGGTGCGCTGCGTCCCAGGTCTCCCAATCGCCCGGGTCGGTCTCGAACGTGGCGTTGCCGGTCGCGATGCCCTGGCGGTAGATCTCGCGCACCGCGTCCCAGTGCCGCGGTTCGAGGGGCAAGACGGTGAGTTGCACGGCGTCATCTCCCTCACAGCAAGTGGAGCCCCGCCGGAAACCTGGCCGGGCCGCGACGGCCGGCCCGAGGTAAGGGGAACCGTCGGGGAGGCCGGCGTCAACCGCTCTTCCCGCCCCGGTCCTCCCTGCCCCGGCCCTCCGGGGAACCGCCGACTCCGCGCCCTCTTGCCCTCTCGCCCTCTCGCCCTCGCGCACCGCCTGGCCCGCGCTCATATTTCTCCGCATGTTCGCTGTCGATCATCTGATCCTCGTGAGCGCGGTGCTGGTCCTGATCGGCATCGCGTCCAGCAAGCTCTCCAGCCGGATGGGCTTGCCCGTCCTCGTCCTGTTCCTCGGCGTCGGCCTCCTCGCCGGCTCGGAGGGCATCGGCGGCATCGAGTTCGAGAACTACGTCATCGCCCACGGCGTCGGCACGATCGCCCTGGCCATCATCCTGTTCGACGGCGGTCTCCGCACGTCCGCATCGAGTCTGAGGCAGGCGTGGGCGCCGGCCGTCGTCCTTGCGACCGTCGGCGTGCTCCTCACGTCACTCATCACAGGTCTCGCAGCGACCTGGATCCTGGACGTCTCGCTCCTGGAAGGGATGCTCCTGGGCTCGATCATCGGGTCCACGGATGCGGCGGCGGTGTTCGCGATCCTGCGGTCCAAGGGCGTGAGCGTGGTCCGCCACATCCGCTACACGCTCGAGGTCGAGAGCGCGTCCAACGACCCGATGGCGATCTTCCTGACCGTCGGGTTCCTCGAGGTCCTGATGGGCCGCATGGAACTCGGCCCGGACATCCTGTGGTTCCTGGTCCGCCAGATGGCGATCGGCGCGATCGCCGGGCTGGTGGTCGGCCGCGCGGCCGTCTACCTGCTGAACCGGATCAACCTCGAGGCCGCGGGCCTCTACCCGCTGCTCGCCGCCGCGGCCGGCTTCCTCTGCTACGGCGTCGCCGTGGCGCTCGGAGGGAGCGGCTTCCTGGGCATCTACATCGCGGGGATCATCATCGGGAACTCGCGGGTCGTCTTCCAGCGCGGCATCCTGCTGTTCCACGACGGGGCCGCCTGGCTCGCCCAGATCGTGATGTTCGTCTTGCTCGGGCTGCTTGCCTTCCCGAGCCGGCTGGCCGAGGTGGCGGGGCCGGGGCTGCTGATCTCGGCGGCGCTGATCTTCGTGGCCCGGCCGGTCACGGTCTTCGCGCTGCTGCTCCCGTTCCGGTTCAACGTCCGCGAACTGGCCTTCGTCTCGTGGGTCGGGCTCAAGGGCGCTGTGCCCATCGTTCTCGCCACGTACCCGCTGATCTTCGGCCTTCCGAGCGGGAGGCTGCTGTTCGACGCCGTTTTCTTCGTCGTTCTGGTCTCCGCGATCAGCCAGGGCTGGACGCTGCCCCTGTTCGCCCGCGCCCTGGGGCTGGAGGAGCCGCCGCAGCCGGAGCCGCCCGTCGCCCTCGAGATCAGCTCGCTCCGCGATGTCGAGGCCGACATCGTCGAGTACTTCATCCAGCCCGAGTCGCGCTGCGCGGGCCGGGCCATCCGCGAGCTCGCGCTGCCCGACGGCGTGGTCGTCGCGATGATCTCGCGCGGCTCACGCCTCATCCCGCCGCGAGGCAGCACGCGCGTGCTCCCGGGCGACATCGTGTTCGTCGTGGTCCGGGAAGGCACCCGGCCGCTCGTGGATCGCGTGTTCGGCCCACGGGAGGCGTCGAGTGCGGTGCCCCAGGCCGTCGAGTTCCCCCTCCGCGGGGACACCACGATCGCCGAGCTGGCCGAGTTCTACGGCATCGAGCTGGAAGGCGATCGGGCGAAGACCCTCGACGAGCTGATCCGCGAGCGCATGGGCGCGGAAGGGGTGAAGGTGGACACGCGGGTGTTCGTGGACGGCATCTGCCTCCACGTCCGCGAGGTCATCGACGGCCGCGTCGAGCAGGTGGGCCTCCAGATCACCGACACCGCCGAGATCGAGGGGACGCCGGCGGAGGAGGCGGCGCGAGAGGAGCGGGCCTGACCCGCGCACGTCCGCCGACGTCCCACCGCCCCCGCGCCGCTGCGAAGAGCCGGCGGGGCTTGTCCCGCCGGCTCTTCGCACCGACCCCACCGCTGCCCGGCGTCCCGGGCCTCAGGTCCGCGGCGGCTCCAGGAGCCGCAGGATCTCCCGCCGCACGTCCTCCAGGTGCAGGCGCGTCATGGCATCCGCCGAACGACCAATGGCAGCGCGCACCCGGCGCTCCAGCTCGACCAGCTCGCCGCGCAACGCGGGCCGCACGTCCGAATTCGTCCGCGACGACGGCTGCGCCTGCTGGTTCGCCTGCGAGCCGTCCGACCGCGGGGCGGGCGGCCGGAGCAACCGCTCCACCGCCTCGAGGTAGGAGCGCTGGAGGTTCCGGCGGTACACGTCCACACGAACGCTGCCCGCAGTCAGCTCCGTCCACACTCCGTCCCGCAGGTCCGACAGCAGGTCCGCCAGCGTGTACGCGTCCTCCGAGCGGCCCGCCAGCGCTTCGTACTCGATCAGCCGGTTCATGCGCGCCTCGTTGAGCAGCAGGCCCAGCACGCGGGCCTGGGCGTCCCGGATCCGCGTGATCGCGCCTTCCGCCTCCACACGCCGCAGGATCTCCGGCTCGATGAAGTAGTCCGGCGTGCGGAACGCGTGCTCGTTGAGAAAGCGAACGGCCTCGCGCTGCCGCGCCTTGCTGACGGGCACGAAGCGCACGCCCGTGCCGTACTTCTCCTGCGACTCGGCGCCGCCGACGACCGCCGCGACGTGGCCCATGTAGCGCCCCCACTGGGCGATGGCCTGGTCGTACAACTCGCGCAGCAGGTCGTAGTCCTGGCCCGGCCGCTCCGCGGCCGGGAGCAACATCTCCATGACGCGACGCAGGTTCTTCAACGCCAGCGTCGTGGCCTTCACGGCGTCGGCATCGCCCACGGCCTCCGTCAGCGCGCCGGGGTCGTTGGGCGCGCCCGGCGTCTCGTACCGGAGCCACGGGATCGTGTCCTGCATGCGCGCCCACTGGTCCAGCACCGGCAACTCGTCGTCCGGCGTGCGGGCGCCCGGGATCGGCTTGTGCCCCCACATCACCGCGAAGCGGTCGTACGGCCCGATCTGCGGCACCAGTAGCTCGACGGGAATGCTGTCCTCCGGCTGCGCCACGTAGTTGAAGCGCGAATAGTCCATGAGCGTCGCCACATGGCCGCCCATGCGCCGCAGGAACGTGACGCTGCGCAGGCTGTCCACCGGGTAGGTGGAGCTGGCCTTCATGTTGTGCGGGAAGCCGATGGCGTGGCCGACCTCGTGAGATACCACGTACTCGACCAGCCGCCCCATCAGCGAGTCCGGGAGCGGCAGCTCCCGCGCACGAGGATCCAGCGGCCCGACCTGGATGAAGTACCAGTTGCGCAGCAGGTTCATCACGTTGTGGTACATGTTGACTTCGGCCTTGATGATCTCCCCCGTGCGCGGGTCCACGATCTGGCCGCCCGTCGCGTTCTGTACGGTCGAAGGCCGCCAGTAGATCACCGAATGCCGCGCGTCGTGCATCGACCAGTCGGGGTCTTCCTCCGGCGCCGGCGCTTCGCGGGCGACGATGGCGTTGCGGAACCCCGCCTCCTCGAACGCCGGCTGCCACGCCTCGACCCCCTTCTTCACCCACGGCACCAGCCACTCCGGCGTCGCCGGGTCGATCCAGAACACGATCGGCTTCACCGGCTCGGAGACCTCCGCGGACGGATCCTTCTTCTCCAGACGGAACCGGTGGATGTAGCGCCGCTCCTCGGCGCGGTGCGCGTCACGGCCGTAGTCGATCAGAGAGGTGGAGATGTAGCCCACGCGACGGTCGTGCAGCCGCGGCATCATCGGCTGCTCCGGCAGCCGCAGCATGCTCCAGTGCACACGCACCGTCGCGGGCACGGACCTCGTACTCTGTGAGCCGGCCTGCTGCCCGCCCTGCGCCGGCCTCAGCGTGCCCGTCTGGATGGCCTCGACCTCGATGTTCTCCGGGAACGCCGCGACGTGTTCGATCCAGGAGCGATCGCTCGCCACGCTCTCCACCGCAGCGAACTCCGGCGTGTTGCCCGTGTAGAGCCGGGTCACGTCGATCACCGCAGCGCTGTCCGGGCCGTACGCCTCGATGTCGAAGCTCGCCAGGATCGCGCCCCGCGCCATCTCCGACACCGCGCGATAGATCGAACGGGTCGAGTCGGCGACGACCGAGTACGCGTGCTGCCGGATGTAGATCCGGTGGCCGCGACGCTCCCAGCGCACCACCTGGCTCGCCCGGCCGCCACCACCCATCGTGCTCTGCACCGCGGTCCTCCGCACCACCAGCATGTCCTTCCCGAGCTCCGAGCGCGGGATCTCGAAGTACAGCTTATCGCCGATCTGATGGGTGATGAACAGGCCGCGCTTGGTCACCGCGTCCGGCGTGATCACGCGGGCGTACGGACGGGGTTGCGCCGCGCCCGACCGCCGCGGGCCCGACGCCGAGTCCTGGCTCGCGCCACCCGCCTGCGGAGCGGGCGCGGGTCGCGGCGCGGGCCGCTCACCTGAACGGAGGGAACAGCCGGAGCCGGCAAGCGCCGCCGCGAACACGGCGGCGAGGAACGGAGAGAAGCGGCGTCGCTCCATGATGACCTTCCGGGGATTCGATCGGAACGGCTGGCCGGCGCGGGGAGAGCCCCGGCACCGCCGTGGCTGGAACGGCGGCCAATTTCGGCCGCCGCCCCGCCGACTGTCCAGCCCGCACCGCAGCCCGCGTCCTGTCCAGCCTACGACCCGGCCCGCCGGCCACCGCGGCGCGTCCGGTCTTGCACGTGAAAGATCATTGCGTTATGATTGCAGGTGATGGGTACCGCGAGACCCGCCGCACTCCCCGCGCCGGAGCCCGGCGCCGTCCTCGCCAAGGCCGTCCTCGCGGCCGCGGCACGGCTCGGCGTGCGTCAGCGCGCCCTGGCCGCCGTGCTGGGCGCCAGCGAGGCGTCCGTGTCGAGACTCCAGCGCGGCCGGCGCATTGACCCGTCGAGCAAGGAGGGCGAGCTCGCTCTGCTGTTCCTGCGGCTCTACCGGTCGCTGGACGCCCTGGTCGGCGGCAACGATTCCCAGGCGCGGGCGTGGTTGCACGCCTACAACGACCACCTGGGCGGCGTGCCCGCGGAGCGGATCCGGACCGTGGAGGGGCTGGTCGATGTCGTCCAGTATCTGGACGCGCTGCGCGGGCGCCTCTGAGCTGCGGCCGCTGCGGCTGGACCCGTGGCGCGTGGTGGAGGCGCAGCACCGGGTCTCGACGCGCAAGCTGGTGGACACGCTCGAGGAGCAGGCGCTGCTCGAGGACCTGATCGAGAGCGCGAAACCGCCGGATCCCACGGGCGGCCGGCTCCACTACCTCCTCGCCACGCCGTTTCGTTATCCCCCGCTGCGTCACGGCTCGCGGTTCGGCACGCGGGCGGAGCGCGGGATCTGGTACGGCTCGGAGACGCAGCGCGGGGCGTTCGCCGAGGTCGCCTACTACCGGCTGGTGTTCCTGGAAGGCACGCACGCGGACCTGGGCCCGGTCTCCACGCAGCTCACGGCGTTCAGGGCGCACGCCCGTTCGGAGCGGGGTGTCGACCTGGTGGCGCCGCCGTTCGCGGCGTACCGGGACGTCATCGCGTCGCCCGTGGATTACACGGAGACGCAGGCCCTCGGCCGCGCAATGCGTGAGGCGGGCGTGGAGCTGTTCCGCTACCCGTCGGCACGCGCGCCGGGCGAGGTGAACGTGGGCGCGTTCACGCCGGCCGTGTTCGCCGGCTCACGCCCGCGCTCGCTGGAGACGTGGCAGTGCACGGCGACGCGCGCGCTGGTCGAGTTCGCGAAGCTGGATTACTTCCGGCGGGCTTCGTTCAGCTTTCCGCGCGAGGCGTTCCTCGTGGACGGCCGGCTGCCGACGCCGGCGCTCTAGTGCTCCGCTCTCCTCCGCGTTCTCCGCGGCTCCAGCTCACGTGGAGCGCACGGGGTTCCCACCGAGACGAGGATTTCTTGGCTCGCGCGGAGGCGGGGATAGCGCAGAGAGGGTGGCCGGGCTGCGTTCATCTCGCAGCCGAGCGTTCCTCGCCCGGAGCCACGTTCATCACGAACGCGGTTTCTGCCGGTGGGACCGGAGCTCATCTCGCCGGCGGCCTGCCGCAGCAGCGCCCGCTCCGCCGGGGTGCGGCCGTGCAGCGCAGCGCACCCGCCTGGCGAGCCGCGGCAAAGTCCCTCACGCGCCCGCTCGTCTTCAGCACACCCTCCAGCACGGTGCCCGGCGCTGCCGGGATCGCGGCAAAGGCCCACACTCGTCTCTGTGCGGCGCTGCGTCATGGAAATTGGGTGCGCCGGACGCGGCAAAGTCCCAACTCGTCGCTCCGCGACTCGGCGTCTTGGGAGTTCGCCGCGCTCGGGGCGGCGAAGTTCCCGTACATCGCCGCACAGCCTCGCAACCCTGGACGTTTGCTGCGCTCGGCAGGGCGAGGTCCGCTTCCGGGAGGCGGGTGAACCGGGTTCTGGGACTCGGCCGCCGCCAGCACGGTCGGATCCCCACGCGGCCGCCACCCGGCGCAAACCACGAGAATTCTGGATACCGCCCCGAAGTCTCCGCAGCGTCGAGGCTCCAGCGCCCCCGGCACCCTCGCCTCTGCCGACGCCCTGGCCCTCTCAGACGAGCGCTCAGAACCCTGGCGGCCGCCGCAGGTGGAACCCGGTCGCCTCCTGATAAGCCATCGCCACCCTCAGCGCCTCCGCCTCGCCCCACAGCTTGCCGACGAACGAGATGCTCACCGGCGTGCCGGCTTCGGTGAAGCCGCTGGGCACCACCACCGTCGGGTGGCCGGTGAGGTTGGTGAGCAGCAACACGTCCTGTGCGAAGGAGGGCGTGACGAAGACGTCGATGCCCCGCATGGCCTCGTGCATCCGCCGGATGAGGTCGCTGCGGACGCGGTTCGCCTGGATGTACTCGACCGCGGGGATGAACCGCGCCTGCCGGAACGAGTTGGGCCAACTGCTGCGCTCGATCTCGTCCACCCGGCCGCTGCGGGTCAGCTCGTCGAACGCGGCGGCGGACTCGGCGCTGAGGATGATGCGCAGCGAGGCGAGGGGGAGGCCGTCGGGCAGCTCGAAGGGGACGAGTTCCAGGCCGAGGTCGTTGCGCAGCACGTCGAGCGCGGCCCGGTCGAACGCGCGGGTCGGGCTCTCTCCCTCCGCCTCGAAGGCGCTCTTCAGGTAGCCCACGCGGATCTCCCCGAGCGGCCGCGACGCGTCCCAGACGAACGGCACGTCGCGGACCGTCGGATCGTGCCCATCGGGGCCGTGGATGGCGTGGAACACGAGCGCGCAGTCCTCCACGGAGCGGCAGATCGGGCCGATCTTGTCCATGCTCCAGGACAGCGCCATCGCGCCGTGGCGGCTGACCCGGCCGTACGTGGGCCGCAGCCCCGTGGCGCCACACCGCGTGGACGGCGAGACGATGGAGCCATGCGTCTCCGTGCCGATACTGAAGCCGACGAGCCCCGCGACCGTCGCCGCGGCGGAGCCTGCGGACGAGCCGCTGGAGCCCTGCTCGAGGTTCCACGGGTTCCTGGTCTGCCCGCCGAACCACTGGTCGCCCATCGCCAGCGCGCCGACGGTGAGCTTGGCGACGAGGATCGCGCCGGCCTCGTCGAGCCGACGCACGACGGTGGCGTCCTCGTCGATCACCTGGTCCTTGTACGGTGCGGCGCCCCACGTCGTCGGGTAGCCCTTCGTCGCCAGCAGGTCCTTGACGCCCCAGGGGATGCCGTGCAGCGGGCCGCGGTAGCGCCCCGCCTTGATCTCCGCATCCGCTTGCTCGGCCTGCCGCAGCGCACGCTCCTCCGTCAGGGTGACGACGCAGTGCAGCTTGGGGTCGTAGCGCTCGAGCCGCTCCAGGTACAGGTGCGTCAGCTCGGTGGCCGTGACCTGGCGCGTGCGGATCAACTCCGCGAGCCGCGTGACCGGCCAGAACGCCAGCTCCTCGAGGTCCGCCGGCCGCTCGACCGGCTCGACGGCGCTCTTGCGGAGCGCGCTGGGACCGGAGGGCAACGGCACGCCCGGCGGCTGTGGGTCGAAGTACAGCGCGGGCGCGACGGAGTTGGGCAGCGGGTACTCCCGCAGCCGCTCGTAGTCGGCCGCGAACCGGTTCAGCCCGCGCACCATCTCCTCGCGCTGCTGGTCCGTGAACGTCAGCCCGGCGATCCGCTCCGCCTGCGCGATCATCTCCTTCGTGACGCGCTGCCCCTCCTGAGCCTGCGCCCACAGCACGCCGGGCAAGAGCGTGCCGCCGAGTCCGATGGACGAGAAGTAGGCGAGGAAGGCACGGCGGTCGAGCGCAGGCGGGTTGGCTGAAGACATGGGCACGGCCTCCGGGTGGTTCGATGCTCTGGTCGCGTCGGCGCTTACGCTACTGGTCAGACAGGGCTCGTTGCAAGAACGGAGGTGGCGCGTCTCGGGGCGAAGTGGTCGTGTCAGGGTGGGGAGCCGCAGTTACCCGCCGTGCGACCGTTTCGATCGATGATTGCCTCCGTTGCGACACGGCGGCCCGATGCGGGAGATTCGCGGCCCGGCCGCCTCGGGTGGGGATGCCTGGCTGGACTTCGGGACCGCGGTCGGCCTCACCCACCCGTGGCGTCCGCTGCACCTCGGCCTGGCTTGGCTCACCGCCTGGCGGGTAGAGGTGCACCGTCGCCAGGGCGCCCTGCGCCTGGGCTGGATCCTGCCGATCTGATCGGCGCCGCACGCGCTCCGCGCGCCGTGATGCCCAGCGGCGGACGCCCGACCAGCACGGCCCGCTGCGTACCGCCTCCCTCCTTCCGCGGCCGGAACCTTGCCCTTCGCCCCCGAGTATCCCCACCTTGCCTTCCGATGTAGGAACCGTCGTACGGACCTCGTCGTCGCGCGCGGCCCCGTGCCGCGCTCGTCGCGTATTACAGGGGAGTTCTGGGTGCGGTCTACCCCGTCGCGAGTCCCGGGCCTCGCGCTGGTCGGCCTTCCCGCGGCTGCGGCCGCGCTCTGGTTGCTGGGCCAGGGCGTGGGCGTGGGTGGGGGCGAGGGTGGGGTCGACGCGGGGTTCGGGGCGAATGCGGTCCAGGCCGGCGCGGTCCTGGTCCGCGGCGCCAGCGGCGACCGCGCGGCGCGCGCGGGGGACGTTCCGCGGCCGCATCCCCTCGCGGGCGAATGGTTCGAGATTGAACCATCGGGCGCGGAGTGGGGGAACGCCGCCGAACGGGAACGCGCCGCGGAGGAGGGACCGCCCGCCGGCCGCCGGGAACGCGTCGTCGGCAACCGCGAACGCTCGGCCGGTCCCCCGGCACGGGCCGCGGTACAACCGGAGCGCTCCGCGCAACAGGAACACCCCGCCGGCCGCCGCGGACACTCTACCGGTCCTCACCACGAGTTCTACTTCACCCGCGCGCAGTACACGGGCATCGGCCGCGGCTGGCGCGCCTCCCGCGCGTGGGCCACGGACTTCCCCAAGGCGGACCAGCAGTTCGTCTACGGCGTGCGCCGGCTCTCGTACGTGGACGCGTACCAGCTCGAGAACCCGGTGCGGCTGGACGCCCCAGAGCTCCGTCGCTACCCGTTCCTGTACGCCGTCGAGGTGGGACACATGGCGCTCACCGACGCGGAGGTCGAGGGCCTGCGCAATCACCTCGAGGCCGGCGGCTTCCTCGTCGTGGACGACTTCTGGGGCCCGTACGAGTGGGAGAACTTCGAGTACAACATGCGTCGGGTGTTGCCGGGCCGGCCCATCGTGGACATCACCCTGGACCACCCGCTGTACTCGTCGTTCTACCAGATCGACGAGATCGTGCAGGTCCCGAACGTCTGGAACGGGCGTCGCGGCGGCCCCACGGCGGAGTGCCGGGGCTGCGAGCCGGCGGTCCGCGGGATTTTCGATGACGACGGCCGGCTGATGGTGCTGATCCACTTCAACACCGACCTGGGCGATGCATGGGAGTGGGCGGACGACCCGCTCTACCCGATCCGCTACTCGACGTACGCCTACCAGGTCGGCGTGAACATGATCATCTACGCGATGAGCCATTAGCCACGGACGCGAGCCCGATGGGCGAGTCGCTCTTCGAGTTCCTGTTCAAGTACCGCCCGCTGCTGTTCGAGCGGGGCGAGATCTTGCTGGCCGCGCCGCGCCTGGCGTGGCTCGCCGCCGTGCTCGCCGCCGCCGCGCTCGCGTTCACGGCTCTGTCGTACACGCGCGTGAAGGGCAAGACGCGGCCCGTGGACCGCGCCGTCCTCATCGCGTTCCGCGGCGCCGCGCTCGCGTTGATCGCGTTCTGCCTGTTCCGCCCCACGCTGGTCGTCTCGACGGCGGTGCCGCAGCGCAACTTCGTCGGCGTGCTGGTGGACGACTCGCGCAGCATGCAGGTCGCCGACCGGGGCGACGAGACGCGCGCCACGGCGGTCCAGCGCGCGCTCGCGCCGGACGGCGAGCTGTTCAGGGCGCTGTCCGAGCGCTTCCTCGTCCGCACGTTCCGCTTCTCTTCCACCGCGGAGCGCGTGGACGACGTCACGCAACTCACCTTCGCGGGAGAGGAGACGCGGCTCGGCAGGGCGCTGGATCGGGTGCGCGAGGAGCTGTCCGCGGTGCCGCTGGCCGGGCTGGTGCTCGTCACGGATGGCGCCGACAACTCGGACGACGCGCTCACCGAGCCTCTGCTCGCGCTGCGCGCCGCCAACGTGCCGGTCTACACGGTGGGCGTGGGCCGCGAGCGCTTCACGAAGGACATCGAGGTCACGCGCGTCGAGACGCCGCGCACGGCGCTCCAGGGCTCGTCGTTGGTGGTGGACCTCGTCGTCACGCAGAGCGGCTACGCGGGCGAGACCGTGCCGCTCCAGGTCGAAGATGCGGGCCGCATCGTCGCCCGCCAGGACATCCGCCTGCCCCGCGATGGCGAGGCGACGACGGTGCGCGTCCACTTCAAGGCGGAGGAGCCGGGCGCACGAACATTCCGCTTCTACATCCCCCCGCGGCCCGGCGAGATGGTCGCGCAGAACAACGAGCAACACGCGCTGATCGTGGTCGAGAGGCGCAGGGAAAAGATCCTTTACCTCGAGGGCGAGCCGCGCTTCGAGGTGAAGTTCCTGCGACGCGCGGTCGCGGACGACGAGAACCTCCAGGTCGTGGTGCTCCAGCGCACGGCCGAGAACAAGTTCCTGCGGCTGGACGTGGACGACGCGGAGGAGCTGGCGGCCGGTTTCCCCCGCACCCGCGAGGAGCTGTTCCGGTACCGCGCGCTGATCCTGGGCAGCGTCGAGGCCTCGTTCTTCACCCACGACCAGCTCCAGATGATCGCCGACTTCGTGGACCAGCGCGGCGGCGGGCTGCTCGTGCTGGGCGGCCGGCGCGCGCTGGCCGAGGGCGGCTACGCGGGCACGCCGGTGGCCGACGTGCTCCCGATCGTGCTCGACCCGGCGGACCGGGAGGAGCGCGGCTCCACGTACTACGTCGAGGTGAAGCCGGTGCCGACGCGCGCGGGCCAGGTCCACCCCGCGGTCCAGATCGCGCCGACGCCGGAGGAGTCCCGCCAGCGCTGGCAGGCGCTGCCGCCCGTGTCCGTGGTGAACCGCGTGCGCGGGCTCAAGCCGGGCGCGACAGCGCTGCTCATGGGCTCACCCGTGGGCGGCGGCGACGAGGCCGTCATCCTCGCGCACCAGCGCTACGGCCGCGGCAGCGTCCTCGCGCTCCCCGTCCAGGACACCTGGCAGTGGCAGTTCCACGCGGACGTCCCGCTGGACGACCTCTCGCACGAGACGTTCTGGCGGCAGATCCTGCGCTGGCTGGTCACCGGCGTGCCGCGCCAGGTGGACGTGCGCACACCCCGCGACCGCGTGGCGCCCGGCGAGCCCGTCATCATCACCGCGGACGTGAGGGACGCGACCTACATCGAGCTGAACGGCGCCACGGTGACGGCGCACGTCGCGGGTCCAGCCGGCATCGCGTTCGATGTCCCGCTCGAGTGGACGGTGGACCGCGACGGCGAGTACCGCGGCAGCTTCACGCCGCCCGAGCCGGGGCTCTACGAGGTCCGCGTGCGCGCGCAACACGACGACGCAGTGATCGAAGGCACCGCGTGGGTCGAGGCCGCGCCGCCGGTCGCCGAGTACTTCGGCGCGCAGATGCGCGCGTCGCTGCTGCGCCGCATCGCCGATGAGACCGGCGGCCGGTTCTACACGCTGGACGACGTCGCCACGCTGCCCGAAGACATCCGTTATACGGAGCGCGGCACCACGGTGCAGGAGCAGAAGGACCTGTGGGACATGCCGATCGTCTTCCTGCTGCTGGTCGGATTGATCGGCGCCGAGTGGACGTACCGGCGACTGCGGGGACTGATATGATGGGCCGCGTGCTGATCGCCGCACTGGGTCTCGTCGCGGCGACCGCGGCCTCGCCGGCCGCCGCCCAGACCGACCACGTCCTCGTCATCTCGGGCGTCTCCGGCGAGCCGCGCTTCGCCGAGGCGTTCCACCGGTGGGCCACGACCTTCATCGACGCCGTCCGCGACCGCCACGGCGTGCCGGCCGAGAACATTGTGTACCTGGCTGAACGGCCCGAACGTGACGCCGCACGGATCCACGGCCGCTCGGACCGCGCCGGCATCGAGGCCGCGTTCCAGCGGCTCGCGCAGCAGGCCGGGCCCGAGGACCGCGTGCTCATCGTCCTGTTCGGCCACGGCAGCGAGCAGGACGGCGAACCGCGGCTCAACATCCCGGGCCCGGATCTCACGGCGTCGGACTTCGCGCGGCTGATCGGCACGCTGCGCGCCCGGGAGGTCGCGCTGGTGCACACCGGCAGCGCGAGCGGCGGGTGGATCGGCAAGCTGTCCGCGCCGGGTCGCGTGATCCTGACCGCGACGCGGAGCGGCTTCGAGCAGAACGAGACGATCTTCCCCGAGCACTTCGTCGCGGCGTACGCGGGCGACGGCGCGGACACGGACAAGGACGGCCGCATCTCGTTGCTGGAAGCGTTCGTCTACGCGACGCAAGAGGTCGAACGAACCTACAAGCAGCGCAACCTGCTCCAGTCCGAGCACGCGCTGCTGGACGACGATGGCGACGGCAAGGGCAGCCCGGTGCCCGACCCCGACGCCGGCGACGGCGCCCTCGCCCGCGCGTTCGTCCTCGCCGGGACGGCGGCGCGCGCCGCCGCGGCCGCGACACCCGAGCTGCGCGCGCTCTACGAGACCCGGCAGCGGCTGGAGCGGCAGATCGAAGCCCTGCGGGCACGCAGGGCGAGCATGGATCCCGCCGCGTACGAGGCGGAGCTGGAGCGGCTGCTCGTGCAGCTCGCGGAGACGAACCAGCAGATCCGGCGTCTGGAAGGAGAGCGGCAGCCGTGATGCGGTTGGCGGCAGTCCGTCGGGGCGTGGCGCTCCTCGTGCTGCTCGCCGGCTGTGGCAGCACCGCGGACGCGACGCAGCTGCCCGAGGCGGACGCGGCGCTGCGGGAAGGTCGTTACGATCAGGCGATCGAGGTGTATCGCACACTCACTCGGAGAGGCGAGGCGTTCCCGCTGGCCGCGCGGGGGCTGGCCCGCGCGCTGTCCACCGTCGGCCGCTACGACGAGGCGGAGGCGGCGCTGCGCACTGCGCTCGCCACGGCGCCGGACTCCGTCCAGCTCGCGAACGCGCTGGGCGAAGTGCTGTACGCGCGGGGCGAGGTCGAGCAGGCGGAGCGCCTGTTCCGCGCGGCCGCGGAAGGGCGTGCCTCGGACAGCCTGCTGGCCCGGCTCAACCTGGGCGTGCTCCTCTACGAGACCGGCCGCCGCGCCGAGGCGCTCGACCTGTTCGACACGTTCATTGACGTCTACAACAGCGGCGCGCGGCTCGACGCGCGCGAGCTGATGGCGGTCGGCATCGCGGTCCGCTACCTCGGCGTGCGCGACCCGCAGCTCTACAAGGACGCGCTGCGCGCGCTGGACGAGGCCGTCGCCGCCGACTCCGGCAACCTGGACGCGCGCATCCGGATCGGCGAGCTGTTCCTCGAGAAGTACAACAGCGGGGACGCGAAGGCCACGTTCCGCGAGGTCCTCCAGATCAACCCGTCGCACCCCCGCGCGCTGCTGGGCCTGGCGCAGGCCGCGGAGTTCGACGGCGAACCCACCGCCAAGGAGCTGGCCGAACAGGCGCTCGCGGTGAACCCGAACCTCGTTGCGGCGCACGTGCTGATCGGTCGCCTCGAGCTGGAGGCGGAGAACTACGAGGCCGCGCTGCGCGCCGCCGAGCGCGCGCTGGAGACGAACCCGCGGTCGTCCGGCGCCCTGGCCGTGCTCGCCGCCGTCCGCTACCTCGCCGACGACCGGGCCGCGTTCGAGGACGTCGTCCGCCGCGCGCTCGCGTACAACCCCAGGGACACGGAGCTGTACGACGCGCTCGCGGAGATCGCCGTACGCAACCGCCGCTACGCGGAGGCGGTGGAGTTCGCGCGGCGCGCGGTGGCGCTGGACTCGATGTCGTGGCGGAGCTATGGCATCCTGGGCATCAACCAGCTCCGCGTCGGTGAGATCG
Source organism: bacterium (assembly GCA_003242735.1). NCBI lineage: Bacteria > bacterium. Next base: position 23,206 of record QGVH01000021.1, read on the forward strand.
AGGCGGGGCGCGAGAACCTGGAGCGCGCGTTCCGGGGCGACCCGTACGACGTCTGGATCAAGAACACGCTGGACCTGCTGGACACGTTCGGGCGCTACCGCGAAGTGCCCAGCGAGCGGTTCCGGTTCATCCTGTACGGCGAGGAAGCGGACGTGCTGGCGGCGTACCTCGCGCCGCTCGCCGAGGAGGCGTACGACCAGCTCGCCGAGCGCTACGGCTACCGGCCCGCGACGCCGATCCGCGTCGAGGTCTTCCCTTCCCACGCCGACTTCTCCGTCCGTACCGTGGGCCTCGCCGGCCTCGGCGCGCTGGGCGTCAGCTTCGGCAACGTGCTCGCCATGGACTCGCCCTCGGCGCGTGACCGCGGAACGTTCAACTGGGGCTCGACGTTCTGGCACGAGCTGGCGCACACGTTCCACCTCGGCATGACGGACCACCGGGTGCCGCGCTGGTTCACGGAAGGGCTCGCCGTGCTCGAGGAGCGCCGCGCCCGCGAGGGCTGGGGGAGGGACGCCTCCCCTGCGTTCCTCGCCGCCTACAAGCAGGAGCGGCTGCTGCCGGTCTCGCGGCTGAACGACGGCTTCGTGCGGCCGGAGTACCCCGAGCAGATCGGGTTCTCCTACTACCAGGCCTCGCTCGTGTGCGAGCTGATCGAGCGAGACCACGGCCCGGACGCGCTGCTGCGCATGCTGGACGGCTTCCGCCGCGGGCTTGGCACGCCCGAGGTGTTCCGGCAGGTCCTCGGCACCGACATCGAAGCGTTCGACCGGCGGTTCGAGGCGTACATGCAGGAGCGCTTCGGCGGCCCGCTCGCCGCGATCCGGCCACGTACGGCGCGAGACACCACGCAGGCCGGACCCGACGAGGCCGTTCGCCTCGCCTCAGGCGAGCCGGACGACTTCGTGGCGCAGCTCCGCGCCGGGCGCGCGCTGTTCAACGCCGGCCGGCGGGACGAGGCGGTGCCGTACCTCGAGCGCGCGAAGGAGCTGTTCCCCGAGTACGCCGGCCGCGGCAGTCCGTATGACCTCCTGGCGCGGATCTGGCGTGAGAAGGGCGACCTGCGCCGCGCCGCGGCCGAGCTCGAGCGCATGACCGCGCTCAACGAGAACGCGTACGAAGAGAACGTGGCGTTGAGCGAGATCCTCGAGGAGCTCGGCGACATCGCCGGCGCGGCCGCCGCGCTCGAGCGCGCCGTCTACATCTACCCGTTCGAGATCGAGCTGCACGAGCGTCTGGCGGCGCTGTACGCGCGGACGGGCGAGTGGGAGAAGGCCGTGCGGGAGCGAGAGGTCGTCCTCGCGCTGGACCCGGTGGACCGCGCGGAGGCGTTCTACCAGCTCGCGCTCGCCCACTTCGAGGCGGGCGACGCCGCGTCCGCGCGACGCGCGGTGCTCCGCGCGCTCGAGATCGCGCCGAACTTCGAGCGCGCGCAGGAGCTGCTGCTGCGGCTCCGGTCGGCGCGAGGGTCCACACCGGAGGGCGGGCGATGATCGCGGCTCTGTGGAGGCGGGTTCGCACACGTGACCTGGCCATCGCCTGCGGCGCCGCGCTGCTGCTGGGGCTCGCGCCCGCGGAGGCGGCGGCGCAGGAGCGTGGGCGGCGGCCCGGGCTCATCGACCGTGCTCGTGGCCGCATGGTCGAGATCTTCGGCGTCCGGCCCACCGACAACACTCCGTACGACGGCCGGTTCACGTTCGTCCGACTCTACTTCGAGGCCGGCCGCCGGGCGATGGGGACGGGCTACTACGGCAGCAACGGCGAGCCGCCCTGGGCGCACGACTACCCGCGCGCCGAGCGCAACCTGATGAAGATCCTGGACGAGATCACGTTCGTCGATCCGACGACGGGCGGAGGGAACGTATTCGCCCTGACCGACCCCGAGCTGTTCCGCTATCCCCTGCTCTACATCTCGGAGTCTGGCTTCTGGGCGCCGACGGAAGCGGAGGCGAAGGCGTTCCGGGAGTACCTGCTGAAGGGCGGGTTCGCGATCTTCGACGACTTCCATTACTACGACGTGCCCTACGTGATCGAGATGTTGAAGCAGGTGCTCCCCGGGCTGCACCCCATGCCGCTGGACGGGTCCGAGCCGATCTTCGACTCGTTCTTCAAGATCGACGTCGCGACGCTCCACGCGCAGAACTACGGTGGCGGAATCGTCTGGTACGGCATCTTCGAGGACAACGACCGCCGCAAGCGTCTGATGGCGATCCTCGCCGGCAACGGGGACATCGGCGAGTCGTGGGAGTTCTCGGACACCGGCTGGGTGCCCATTGACATCTCGAACGAGGCGTACAAGCTGGGGGTGAACTTCATTGTGTATGCGCTGACGCACTAGCGCGCCGCGGGCTCCCGCGGAACACAGGGAACCGCGCGCCGCCCAGTCGAGACGAGTTGCGCGCATCGGGCGCGCGCGGAGCACAGGCGGCGTCCCCGCCCAACCGTGAACCTGAGGGGGAATACGAACGTGGCGATCAAGACGGAGACTCTCCCGGCGCTGGAAGCCGCCGACGACATCGCACTCGCCGAGCGGCTGAAGGAGGGCCGCGACCGCGTGCTCGCCGAGCTGCGCAAGGTGATCATCGGCCAAGACGAGGTGCTGGATCAGGTGCTGCTCTCGCTCTTCGTGGGCGGCAACTGCATCCTCATCGGCGTGCCGGGACTGGCCAAGACGCTGATCGTGCACACGCTGGCGCAGGTCCTGGACCTGAAGTTCAGCCGCATCCAGTTCACGCCGGACCTGATGCCGACCGACATCACCGGCACGGACATCATCCAGGAGGACCCGGCCACCGGCCGCCGGCAGATGGTGTTCTCGCCCGGCCCGATCTTCGCCAACATCGTGCTGGCGGACGAGATCAACCGCGCGCCGCCCAAGACGCAGTCGGCGTTGCTGGAGGCGATGCAGGAGCACCGGGTCACGATCCAGGGCCGGACGTACAGGCTCGAGGAGCCGTTCTACGTCTTCGCCACGCAGAACCCGATCGAGCTGGAGGGCACGTACCCCTTGCCCGAGGCGCAGCTCGATCGGTTCATGTTCGAGATCGTGCTCGACCACCTCCCGGAAGAGGAGGAGCTGGCCGTCGTCCGCTCGACGACCGCGATCCTCGAGCCGGAGTTCAGCCATGTGATCACCGGTGCCGACATCCTGGCGTTCCAGCGCCTGGTCCGAAAGGTGCCGGTCGCGGATCCCGTGCTGCGTTATGCACTCGCGCTGGTGCGCGCCACGCGGCCGAACGCGCCCGGCGCGCCGGAGTTCATCCGCAAGTGGGTTCAGTTCGGCGCGAGCGTGCGAGCCGCGCAGTTCCTCGTGCTCGGAGCCAAGGCGCGGGCGCTCACTCAGGGCCGCTACGCCGTGAGCTTCGACGACATTCGCGCCCTCGCGCACCCCGTGCTGCGGCACCGGATCCTGCGCAACTTCCACGCGGAGTCGGAGCGGATCACCACGGACTGGCTGGTGGATCAGTTGCTCGAGGCAGTTCCGGTGCCACGTTCTGGCATGTGAGCGCGGCCGGGTCCCGCCGTGGCTTCGCCGGGTCCGGGCTCCGCTGCGCTGGGCTCCGGACGCGCTGCGCGGATCCTGGGCTCTGCTCCCGCTCCGCGAGAGCTGGGCTCCCCGCCGGGTGCGCCGGTGCTGGAAGTGGTAGCGCCAGCGAGCACGCCTGGAGTAGAACGGGCGGCCCAGCCCTTCCAGCGGCCGAAGGGCGCGGAATCCGGAGCCGCCGGCTCGGAGCCCAGGCGAGCCGAAGGGCCCGCCGGGGCCCAGGGGCGAAGCCCGGAGCCTTGACCCGGCGCCGGGCGCCCACGGACCATGAATGAGGAGAGGAGTCTGCATCACCCCATGCCCTCAGCCACCACCGCGAACGCCGCGCCCGGCGCCCGCTTCCTCGACCCCCGGGTCCTCGCGCGCCTCGACAACCTCGAGCTCGTCGCGCGCACCGTCGTCGAGGGGTTCATCAACGGGCTGCACCGCTCGCCGTACCTCGGGCTCTCGCTGGACTTCGCCGAGCACCGGGCTTACATCCCGGGCGACGACATTCGCCGCATCGACTGGAGGCTCTACGCGCGCACCGACCGCTTCTACGTCAAGCAGTTCGAGGCGGACACCAACGCCAACGTCTCGATCCTGCTGGACGTTTCCCGCTCCATGAGCTACGGCCGGGAGGGCATCCCCAAGCTCGACTACGCCCGCTTCCTCGCGGCCTGCCTCGCGTACTTCTCGCACAAGCAGCGCGACCGGGTCGGGCTCGCCACGTTCGACCGCGACATCGTCGAGTACGTGCCGCCCGCCGCCGGACACCTCGATCTCGTCCTGCACGCGCTCGACCGCGCCCGCGCCGGCGAGCCGGGCGAGCTCCGCGCTCCACTCGCGAAGCTCGCCGAGAACTACCGCCGCCGCGGCATCCTCATCCTCGTTTCGGACTTCTACGAGGAGCCGGACGTGGTACGTGGCGCCGTGCGGCGCCTGCGCAACCGCGGGAACGACATCATCGTCTTCCACGTGCTGGATGAGGCGGAGCTCGAATTCCCGTTCCAGGACGCGGCCAACTTCGAGGACCTCGAGACCGGCGTGCGCATACCGGTGATCCCCGAGTACGTACGCGCGCGCTACCGCGAGCTGGTCTCGAACCACGTCTCCACGCTCCAGCGCATGCTGGTCGAGGATGGGGTGGACTACACGCTCATGAACACGTCCACGCCACTGGACCACGCGCTGTTCACCTACCTCGCCACGCGCGAGCGACTGAACCGGGTACGCTAGATGTTCGGGCTCTCGTTCCTCGCCCCCGCCTTCCTTGCCGGGCTCGCGGCGATCGCGATCCCGGTGCTCGTGCATCTGCGGCACCGCGAGCGCAGCGAGGCCGTCGCGTTCCCGTCCCTGATGTTCCTGCAGCGGATCCCGTACAAGACGGTCAAGCGCCAGCGCATCCGGCACTGGTCGCTGCTCGCGCTGCGGTGCCTGATCCTCGCGTTGCTCACGGCCGCGTTCGCCCGTCCGTTCTTCAACCGCGCCGAGGCGGGAGTCGCCCTCGATGGCGCGCGCGACATCGTGATCCTGATCGACCGTTCCTACAGCATGGGCTACGAGGGCCGCTGGGCCCGGGCGCAGGCTGCGGCCCGGAGCGTCCTCGATGGCATGGGGCGCGACGACCGCGCGGCGCTCGTCTTCTTCGCGACCGGCGCTCAGGCCGCGAGCGGGTTCACCGGCGATGTCGCCGCGCTGCGCGCCATCGTGGACGCAGCAGAGCCCGGCGCGGGCGCCACGCGCTACGGCCCACCGCTCGAGCTGGCACGGCGGCTGCTCGAGGCCTCGGACCGTGCACGGCGCGAGGTCGTGTTGATCACCGACTTCCAGCGCGTGGGCTGGGACGGCCAGCAGGACGTCCGGCTGCCGGCCGGTGTGTCGCTCACCGCGGTGAGCGTCGCGGAAGGCGACGAGCCCGCGAACCTCTCGATCACGGCGGTGAACTTCGATCGCCAGACCGTCGGCGGGCGCGAGCGTGTGACCACGACCGCCCGACTCGCCTACAAGGGCTCGCGGCCGCTCTCCGGAGTGCCCGTGACCCTCGAGGTGAACGGCATCGAGCTCCAGACCGTGACGGTGGACATCGCGCCGAACAGCGCACAGACCGTCACGTTCGACCCGTTCACGCTCTCCGCCGGGGAGTCCCGCGGCACGGTGCGGGCCGGAACGGACGCGCTGCCGCAGGACAACCTCTTCCACTTCGTTCTCTCGCCCAGCCAGGCGGTGTCCGTGCTCATCATCGATGCCGACGGAGCGTCCGAGCGGCGCAGCTTCTACCTCCGCCGCGCGCTCGAGATCGGCGACCGGCCGCCGTTCCGCGTGGAGGTGACGCACCTCGGAACGTTGCGGGCGGACACGATCGCGGGTCGCGATGTCGTCGTCCTCAACGACGCGCCGTTCCCGTCCGGCGTGGCGGGCCGCGCGCTCATCGAGCACGTCCGGCGAGGCGGCGGGCTCGTGGTCGTCCTGGGTGAGCGCTCCTCGCCCGCGAGCTGGGAGGGCGATGCCGCGGAGTTGCTGCCGGGCACGTTCGGCGCACCGGTGGACGGCGCCGGCCGCGGCGTGACGCTCGCGTCACTGGACCGCAACCACCCGATCTTCGAGCTCTTCCGGGCACCGCGCAGCGGCGACTTCACCACGGCACGGGTCTTCCGCTACCGCCCGCTCGAGCTCGCGGGGACGGATGGCGTGCTCGCGCGCTACGACGACGGCGCGGTCGCGCTCGTGGAGAAGCGGGTCGGCCGGGGACGCGTGCTGGTCTGGACCACGACGCTGGACAACTTCTGGACCGACGTCGCGCTCCAGCCCGTGTACCTGCCGTTCGTGCACCAGGTCGCCCGCTACGCCGCGGGCTATGCCGAGTCCCGGCCCTGGTTCACCGCCGGCCAGGTGCTGGACCTCGGCGCCGCGCGCGACAGCATGGCCTTCACGCCCGGCGGCGACGAGGCCGGCGCGACGAGCGCCCCGGCCGCCGAGAAGGCGGCCGGGGCCGAGAGCGTGGCCAGGTTCCCTGGTCTCGCGGGCGGCGAACTGGTCGTCCTCACGCCGGGTGGCACCCGCACGACGATCGGCGGCGACCATCCGCGCGTGCTCGAGCTCACGGAGCAAGGCTTCTACGAGCTCCGGCCCGCGGGCCAGGCCAACGCGGCGCCCTACACGGTCGCCGTGAACCTGGATCTGGCGGAGTCCGACCTCACGCCGATCGACCCGCAGGAGGTGGTCGCCACGGTGACGGCGACCGACCCCGGCACGGCGCCGGCCGCAACGGCCGCGACGGCTGGGAGCATCGAAGAGCACGAGCGGCGGCAGGCGGTCTGGCGTTATCTTCTGATCGCGGCGCTGCTCGCGCTGGCCGCGGAAACCGCCCTCGCGGGCCGCCTCTCCCGCGCGGCGAGCTGATCGCCGGCGGGGGGGAACGGTCAGGGTACGAGAAGCGGCCACGGCGGGGCTCAGCAGCGTGGCAGCACGCGGAAACCGGAGGCGCACGATGTCCAGTGGAGTGCATCCGACGGCGGCACGTGACGAGCTGATCCGCATCATCCGCCAGGTTCGGCGGCGGTGGCGGCTCAAGAACGCCTTGCGTGGCGCTGCGATCACGCTGGCCGCCGGCGCCGCGGTGCTCCTCGCGTCCGCGTGGGGGATCGAGCGCCTCGGCTTCAGCCCCGGCGCGATCGTCGCACTCCGCGTGATGCTGCTCGTCGCCGTCGTCGCCCTCCTCATCCGCTTCGTCCTCGTCCCGCTGTTCCGTCGCGTGTCGGACGAGCGCGTCGCTCTCTACATCGAGGAGCACGAGCCGTCGCTCCAGGCGATGGTCGTCAGCGCGCTCGAGGCGGGGGCCGCGAAGGACGGACACGGCGCCGAAGTCTCACCCGCGTTCGTCGCGAGACTCGTCGAGTCCGCGATCCAGCGCTGCCGCGAGGCGGACGCCGGCCGCGCCGTCGAGCACCGCGGCCTGCTCGGCTCCACCGGCGCGCTCGCCGCTGCCGCGGCCGTGACGCTCGCCGCGCTGCTGTTCAGCCCCGCCGTCGTTCGGCATGGCGCCTCCGTGCTCCTCTTCCCGTGGAAGCGCGCCGAGGCCGCGAGCCCCTACCGCATCGACGTGCAGCCCGGCCACACGACCGTGGCGCGCGGCGCCGACCAGCGCATCGACGCGCGGCTCCACGGCTTCACGGCCACGCAGGTCGAAGTCGCGACGCGGACCGGCCCGAACGGCGAATGGCAGCGCTGGCCCATGACCACGGTCGAGGGCGACAGCACCGCGTTCTCGTTCCTGCTCTTCGACATCGACGTCGCGACCGACTACTACGTCGAGGCCGAAGGTGTGCGCTCCGCTGTCTACCGTATCGAGGTCGCCGACCTGCCCTACGTCCAGCGGCTCGACCTCGAGTACCGCTTCCCCGCGTACACGGGGCTCAGCCCGCAGGTGGTCGAGGACGGCGGAGACATCGCGGTGCTGGGCGGCACCGAAGTGCTCGTCCGCGCGCTGCCCACCGTGCCCGTAGAGGCCGGACGCATCATCCTCGACCACGGCGACACCGTCGCGCTCGCGGCCGCGCCGGACGGCCGCCTCGAGGGCGCGTTCACCGTCACGGCGCCCGGCTTCTACCGCATCGAGCTCCAGTCCCCAGACGGCACAATGCGTCCCGCCTCGCCCGAGTACACGATCGATGTCCTGGAGGACCAGCCGCCCATCGTCGTGCTGCGCAAGCCCGGCCGCGACACGCGCGCCAGCGCCGTGGACGAGGTGTTCGTCGAGGTCAGCGCCGAGGACGACTACGGGATCGGCACCCTCGAGCTGGTCTTCAGCGTGAACGGCGGCGACGAGCAGGCCGTCCAGTTGTTCCGAGCGGGTGAACGCAGGCCGAGCGTCTCCGCCGGCCACACGTTCTACCTCGAGGAGCTGGACGTACAGCCCGGCGACCTCATCGCGTACTACGCGCGTGTCCGGGACAACGCGCGGCCCCGGCCGCAGGACGCGACCAGCGACATCTACTTCATCGAGATCCGCCCGTTCGGCCGCGACTACCGACAAGCCGAGCAGATGGGCGCTCCCGGCCGCGGCGGCGACATGGTCCAGCCCGGCGCGCTGGTGCAAAGGCAGCGCGAGATCGTGGCCGGCACGTTCAACGTCCAGCGTGACCGCGCGAAGTACACGGACAAGGAGTTCCGCGAGAACCTGGTCACGCTCGCGCTGGCGCAGGGCAAGCTGCGCGAGCAGGTCGAGACGCTGGTGAGCCGCATGACGGCCCGGGGCGTCATCGGGTCGGACACCTTGATGCAGGCCATCGCGAAGGCGCTGCCGCAGGCCGCGGAGGAGATGAAGGTCGCCGAGGAGAAGCTCGGCGCCGGCAGGCCCGACCAGGCGCTGCCCGCCGAACAGCGCGCGCTCCAGCACCTCCAGCGCGCGGAGGCCGCGTTCCGTGAGGTGCAGGTCGCCATGGGCCAGCCGGGCGGTGCCGGCGCGGCCCCCAACGCCGATGACCTCGCCGACCTGTTCGAGCTCGAGCTGGACCGCATGCGGAACCAGTACGAGACCGTGCAGCGCAGCGAGGCCGAGCGGCAGAGCCAGCAGCTCGATGAGGTCGCCGAGCGCCTGCGCGAGCTCGCACGCCGGCAGCAGCAGGAGATCGAGCGGCAGCGCCGTCTCCAGCAGAACATGCAGGGCGGCCAGGGCGGCAGCGCCAACCAGCGCGAGCTCGCAGAGCAGGCCGACTCCGTCGCTCGTCAGCTCGAGCGTCTCGCCCGCGAGCAGCGCTCGCCCGAGCTGATGCAGAGCGCCCGCCGCCTGCGCGAGGCCGTGGAGCAGATGCGGCGTTCCGCCGCCAGCAACAACCCCGGCGCCGGCCAGGCCGCCCTCGACCGGCTGGAGGAGGCGCGCCGGCTGCTGGAGCAGGGTCGCCAGGCCGGCATCGAGCGGCAGGTCCAGGACGCACTGGCCGAGGCCGAGCGCCTGCGCGATCAGCAGGAGCGCATCGCGGGCGACGTCGCACGGCTCGACCCGGCCGACCGCCGCAGTGAACAGGTGCGGCGGCTCCAGGAGCGCAAGGAAGCGCTCGCCGCCGCCGTCGCCGACCTCGAGCGCCGGCTCGACCGCCTCGCCGCTGCCTCCCGCGCCGAGCAGAAGGAAGCGGCCCGCAACCTCCAGGAGGCCGCCAACGCAATCCGCGACACCAAGCTCGTGGACAAGATCCTCTGGTCCCGCGGCGTCGTTCAGGAGCGGCCCGGCGAGTACGCGCGGATGCTGGAGGAACAGATCGGCGCGGACATCGACAGGGTCAGGGAGAACATCGCGAAGGCGGCCGCGTCGGTCGGCCGGTCGACCGAGGACCGGCTCGCCCAGGCGCTCGACCGCACGCGCGAGCTGGTCAGCGGGCTCGAGTCGTTCGACGACCGGCTGCGCGAGCGCGCGCGGCAGCGTGCCGAGGCGCGGCGGCGCGAGGGCGAACGCCGAGGGCTGGACGAGGGTCGGCAGAGCGAGCAGCAGGGCCAGGCCGGCGGTGACCAGCGAGGCGAGGATCGCCAGGGCGAGCAGCAGAGAGAGGGCCAGCAGGGCGGACAGGCGGCCCCACAGTCCGGCGCGGCGGGCGGCCCCACGCAGCCCGGCGCCCGGGAGCCCGGCGGCTACGGCGGCCCGATCCGTCTCGGTGAGGACGACATCCGCCAGTTCCGCCGCGAGCTCCAGGAGCGGCAGGCCGAAGCCGAGCAGATCCGGCGCACCCTCCAGCAGGAGGGCATCGACGTCGCGCCGCTCGACGAGACCATCCGCCGGCTGCGCGAGCTGCACCGCGCCAACCTCGAGGACCTCGCCGCCGTCGAGCGCCTGCAGGCCCAGATCGTGGCGGGGCTCAAGGAGTTCGAATACGCGCTGCGGCGCCAGATCCAGGGCGACGAGCGGGAGCGGCTGTTCCTGTCCGGCTCTGACGATGTGCCGGCAGAGTACCGAAAGCTGGTGGAGGAGTACTACCGGGCGTTGTCGGGGGGACGGCGCTCGCCGTGAACGGGCTGCGGTGGCCCCGTTCATTACCGCGGCGTTGCCGTGCATCGGGCTCGCCGAGGACCTCGACCGGGGCGGTCCTCGCCCAACGACCCTGGCGCACGCTCCTGCGGGTGGCGTGCTCGAGGGCCGGCGTGCGTCGCGCGCCCGAAACTCGATATCCTGAGCGTCCGTACCGGCTGACGGGAAGCGGTCTCATGGACCGGGGATCGTATTTTCGGAAGCCGACCATGCAGCCGACTCACCCCTTCGGCCATGCGCGCCGCCTGCCCGGTACGGTGCTCTCCGGCGCTACTGCAGGCTGCGCCACTCTTGCACTCCTCGCCACCGTGATGACATCGCCGCTTTCCGGTCAGGCCCCCGAGACGGAGCGCTACCGGCTGCCGCCGGTGGTCGATTGGGAGAAGTTCGGGACCAGCAGTTTCCCGGAAGTCATCAAGGGGCTGCCACTCTCGCTCGACGCGGTGAGCGTTGCACCCGTAGGCGACCGGAAAGTCCTTTGGATCCCGGTGCTGATGAACGAGCCGAAGCCGCCGGTCGAGATCGAGTCCGTGCTCCTCGATCCCATAGACTGGCGAGAACGACGCGTGTCCTCCCGGGAGATCGGCCGTCGTTCCCTGCACTTCCTGGAACCGGGCACGACGATGCTCTACGGGGTGCTCATCGACCCCGATCCACTCGATCCGCAACGGATCGGTGTCGGGCTCGTCGTGGTCACGAGGCTCGACCAGCAACGCTACGACGTGATCATCGAGAGCAACTCGGGCGAGGGCCTCGCGGCTGCCCGGGGACGCCTCCAGGTGATCGATCCGTCGGTCGGCATGGGGGCGCTGGTTCGCGACGAGGATGGATCGGAGGTCCGGCGGAAGTATTCGCCGCGGTGGGACCTCGACCCGCGCGACTCCGGATTCCCTCTCTTCTCGCAGGGTCGGAGTCGAGTCACGGGAGCACGAATCGCTCGCCGCCGCACGACTCGACGGGTGAGGGGGTTCACGGAGGTCCCAACGGGTCGATCCGCCGCACAGTCGTGTCGCCCCTGACTCGGCCCAGACCTCGGAGGCCCGCCATTCGACGCTCGATCCTGATTCCGGCCATGCTGCTCGGCCTGCTGCTCCCGGCCACAGCAGCGGCGCAGGACGTACCGCGGTTGCTGAGGGCGTACGGGGACGTAGACTCGGAGGTCCTGGTCGGTGTGAAGGCGGCTGCACCGGGGAGCGACGCGCTCGCCGTCCTGACCGATCCGACGCCCGCGGTGCACGTCTTCAGCGCGGCGGGATACCGGAGCTGGGGCCGCGAAGGCGGCGGGCCGGCCGAGCTGGCGTCGCCCGTGGACCTGGCGTGGTCGGATCGCGCTGTCGTCGTGCTCGACCTCGGTCATCGCAAGCTCGTCAGCTACGGCGACGACGGCCGGTTCATCGAGATGAGGAGCGTGGGGGACTGGGCGAATCGACTCTTCCTCGTCGGCGGTGACACGATCCTCGGGACGTTCCGGCCGCTGGACCGTGCCCGGGCGATCGTGCGCGTGGCGGGCGCGACGCGAGACACCATCCTCGCTTACTCGACCTCTCCCAACGAGATCCGTCTGGAAGCGCCCGGTGCGCCGTCCTTGACGGTCAGCGAACCCTTCACACCACAGCCCAGCTGGACCGTCCTCCCTGACGGTCTGATCGCCATCTGGTACCCCGGGCAGACGCACATCCAGCTCCTCGATCTGCACGGACGGGAGCGAAGAAGGGTGCCCGTCGTGGGTCCATCTCTGCCGGTCCGCGCGGAGGACCGCGAGACCTGGTTCGCGGCGGCGATCCCCGAGGAATTCATGGGTCAGCGCGTGTTCGAGCCGATCCGGCGGCGCGCGTGGGAGGTGGTGCCATTCCCCGCCGTGTTCCCGCCGGTGCTGGAACTGGAGGGCGATCCATCCGGCGTCCTCTGGATCCGCAAGAACACCGCGGGTTCCGGTCAGGTATGGTATGCAGTCACGCGTGACGGCGAGGAGCTGGGAAGCCTGCGCCTCCCGCCAGGGCGCCGTCTCCTGCGCGTCGGAGCGTCGGAGCTGATCGTATGGAGCGAGGACGATCTCGGCGTCGAGCGCATCGAGGTCTACGAGCGCCCGGCGTGGGCGCGAGGTGTATGATCACCGCTGTCAGGAGAGTCGGTCATGACGGCCAATGACCGTATCACCGTCTACGAGAAGCCGACGTGCACGACGTGCCGGAAGCTCGCGAAGCTGCTCCGCGAGGCCGGCGTCGAGTACGAGGCGGTCAACTATATTGTGAACCCGATCCCCCGCGAAGAGCTGGTGCGGCTGATCCGTATGATGGGGATCTCCGCTCGCGAGCTCCTGCGCACCCGCGAGCCGGCCTACCGCGAGCTCGACCTCGGACGAGCGGACCTGACAGAGGACGAGCTCCTCGATGCCATGGCCGAGCACCCGGAGCTCATCCAGCGGCCCATCGTCGTCCGGGGCAACCGCGCGGTCCTCGCCCGCCCGCCGGAGCGGGTGAAGGAGATCCTGTAGCCGAGGCCTTTCAGGAGCGTGGACATGAGCGACGAACGTGCTTCCGACGGCGTCGTCAACCGCCTCATCACGTGGGCCTCACGGCCACTGAGCTTCTACTGGACGCTCGCCGGCATCGCGCTGTGCGCTGCGGTCGTGCAGACGATCCGCACGGGGGAGATCTTCTGGGAGGGGTTCAACGCCGCCGCGACCATTGCCGCCGTGGCGCGCATCCTCGCGCATGTCCGGCGGTCCCCCTGATCGTCCTCCTTGCGTTGATCGGAGTCAGCGGTTGCGGTGCCACCGACACGCCTCCCGGCGCGCAGCTCATCCGCGATACGCTTCCCGGCGGCGTCTTCCTGCCGCGTTACGCTTCCCTCCCGCCACCCGTGGCGGGACCGGTGGCGGCCGACCTGCGCATCGGCATGCTCGAGGGAGAGCCGCACGAAGTCTTCGGCGATGTGCGCGCGATCGAAGTGGACGAGGACGGCACGATCTACGTGCTCGACCACCAGGCGTCCGAGGTCCGCGCGTTCGACGATCGCGGCCGGTTCTGGAAACCGGTCCGTCACTCCGTGAAGCCGCCCGTCTTCCCGAGCCCGGCCCGACCGAGAGCGTGGTGCGCGTCTACCAGAAGTGGTCCGATCCCGCGACCGGCGCGACGGACCCCGTCTTCCTCGGCGAGGTCACGCGCCCCGGCTACGTCGAGATGACTTCGTCCTCTCTCGCGATCGTCAGCTCCCCCTCGCGCAGCCTCCGCAACACCGAGACGACTCGTACAGCCCGCGCACAACCGACGAACCTGGAAACACCCGGTCCGCCTATGTTCTGGGCCGGCTGCGCTGGGCCGTCGAGGCACGTAGGGCGGCCCACCGCATCCGGTCGGCCGCCCCACGCTCGACTCCAACTCGTACGAAAGAGGCGCCAGGTCGCGCTCAGCCGCCGCGCTGTCCCAGGACCGCCGTGACCGTGATCTCCTTGCCCTCGCGCAGCACCCGGATCCGCACGGTGTCGCCGGGCTTCCGCGCGCGCAGCGCTTCGGTCATCGCGTAAATATCCGCGATCTCCTGGTCATCGAAGCCGACGATGACGTCTCCGGCCTGGAGGCCGGCCAGGTCCGCGGGCGAGCCCTCCCGCACGCCCGCGACCCGCACGCCACGCTCGGCCGGGGTGTAGTCGGGGATCGAGCCGAGGTACGCGCCGTAGCCACGGTTCTGGGAGGCCGACGGCGGCGTGCCGACGCCGCGGCGCAGCGTCAGCGCCGCAGGCCGGTCCGCCACTGCGCGCGCCGCCGCTTCTGCGACGGCAACCACGCGCTCGATCCCCTGCACGTCGATACGCTCCCAGTCGTCGGACGGCCGGTGGTAGTCGTCGTGCGTGTTGGTGAAGAAGTGCAGGACAGGGATGTCCTTGAGGTAGAACGACGTGTGGTCGCTCGGGCCGTAGCCGTCCTCCTTGCGCGCGAGCTCGACGCCCGCCGCGCTCGCCGCCGTGTCCAGGATCCCGTCCCACTCGGCCGCCGTGCCCGTGCCGTACACGATGAGCGGCCCCTCACCCAGCCGGCCGACCATGTCCAGGTTCAGCATCGCGCGGGTGCGCTCGAGGGGCGCGGCGGGATGCGCGGTGTAGTGCGCCGAGCCCAGGAGCCCCACCTCCTCGCCCGTGAACGCGATGAAGATGACCGATCGTGCCGGCGGGTTCGCGGCCAGCCGCTCCGCGATCGCGAGCAGCGCCGCGACGCCGGAGGCGTTGTCGTCGGCGCCGTTGTGCACCGCATCCGTCTCCGGCGCGAGCGAGCCGAACCCGCCACGGCCGAGGTGGTCGTAGTGCGCGCCGATCACGATGAACTCGTCCCGCAGGGCGGGGTCCCGGCCTTCGAGCCGCGCGATGACGTTGCGCCCCGTGCCTTGCGGAGCGTGCGGGTTCATGGCGCTGGCCAGCGGCACCTCCTGGAAGTACGTGCCGTTCTCGCCCGCGGGCTCCAGGCCGAGGCGCTGGAACGCCGCGGCGAGGTAATCGCCGGCGCACCGCTCGCCCGCGCTGCCGGCGAGCCTGCCCTCGAGTTCGTCGCTGGCCAGATAGCGCACGACGGAGGCGATGTCCGAGCCGGCAGGCGGCGCGGGGCACGACACGGGAGCGCCGCTCGCCTCGCCCTGGAGTGCGCTCGACGCGGCGGCACCGGCCGTCTCCCGCGCGCCCACGGGGCCCAGCGCCGCCAGCAGCGCGATGAGCGCGGGTAGACCCGAGCGTACGGTCTGCGTGGTCATGTCGATCTCCCTGACGACGCCCCTAATCCAGCTCGTTCCACTCCGCGATGAAGATGTTCGTGTCCCCCTCGCGCGCCGCACCGCGGTTGGATGCGAAGACCAGGTACTTGCCGTCGGGGCTGAACATCGGGAAGCCGTCGAACACGGGGCTCGTCGTCACGCGCTCGAGGTTCTTCCCGTCGATGTCGATCAGGTAGAGATCGAAGTTGCGCCCCGTCGGATCGCCGAGATTGGAGCTGAAGATGATCCGGCGGCCGTCGGGGTGCCAGTACGGCGCGAAGTTCGCTGCGCCGTTGTTGGTGATGCGGCGCTTGTTCGACCCGTCCGCGTCCATCACGTAGATGTCCAGCTTGCCCGGCCGGATCAGCCCTTGCTCGAGCAACGACAGGTAGTCCGCGATCTCGGCGGAGTCCGTGGGGTGGTAGGCCCGGTAGACGATCTTCGTGCCGTCCGGTGAGAAGAACGCCCCGCCGTCGTAGCCCAGCTCGTGCGTCAGGCGCTTCACGTTGCTGCCGTCGGCGTCCATGACGTAGATGTCGAGGTCGCCGTCGCGGATGGAGGTGAAGACGATCTTCGAGCCATCGGGCGAGATCGTCGCCTCCGCGTCGTAGCCGGGCGAATCCGTCAGCTTGCGGAGGTCCGAGCCGTCCACGTTGGCGATGTAGATGTCGTAGTCATGGAGCGCCCAGACGTAGCCGCGGCTGTAGTCGGGGGGCGGCGGGCACTCCTCGCTGACCTCGTGGGTCGAGCTGAAGATGATCTTGTCGCCGCTCGGGAAGAAGAACCCGCAGGTCGTCCGGCCCAGGCCGGTGGACACGCGGCGGACGTTGGTGCCGTCGACATCCATGATGTAGATCTGGTCGCACTCGCTCTCGCCCGGCCGCGTCGCCTGGAAGATCAGGTGCTTGCCGTCCGCCGAGAAGTACGCCTCGGCGTTCTCACCGATATGTGTCAGCATGCGGAGGTTCTTGAGCCGCGGCTCGTCCGGGCTGCTCGGGAACGGGACGGCGCCGACGGCGGCCGGTGCATCCGTCGTAGCGCCGTGGCCGCCGGCCGAGTGCGTCGCGGCCGAGTCCGGCTCGCCCGCCGCGCCGCAAGCGGCCAGCGGCGCGAGGGTCAGGGCGGCAATGGTCGAACGTACGCGTCGCGCGATCATGATATGTCGAGCTCCCTACCGGCGGCCGCACCGGGCGGCCGCGTCGTTGGTTGTCTCGAGACCTCTCCCCCGGGCGTGACGGCGCGCGCGGCGCCGCTGCCCGGCGTGGTGACCACAGGCGGTCCCCCGCCGCCTCCAGTCTACCCCCATCGGGGCCGCAGGTCCAGCCTCGGCGGCCGCAGGCGCCGGTGGCGTGGGCCTGGCAGGGGGGGCCACGTGACGACCCGCCGACCAGGGGGTGCCCATGCCTCTCCGGATCCTGCTGACCGCCGCGGCGGTCTACACCGCGCTCGCGGGGCTCGCTTTCGTCCTCGCCCCGCAAGCCGCCGGCGCCGGCGCGGTCCCCGCCGACGCCTCCCCGGCGCTGATCGCCCACCTGCGGATCCTCGGCAGTCCGCTCCTGGGGATCGCGGCGCTCGACTGGCTGGCGCGGAACGCCGAGCCGTCCAGAGCGCGGGATGCTGTCATCCTGGGCAACATCGTCGGCTTCGCCGCCATCGCCGCCCTGGATCTGTGGGGGCTGGCCAGCGGGGCGCGGCCAGCGACGTGGCTGTTCGCCGTCATCCATCTGCTCTTCGCCTTCGCATTCATCCGGGTCGGGCGAAGGAGCATGTCGGGCCAGGCGGGCTAGGACTGCTTCGTCCCGTGGAGGGCGGTGCCTCGACACCCGCCGCGCGGTGACAGGGAGCGGCTGGCACGCGCGTGCGGCCGCGCAGCGGCACGGGCCAGCACCGCGGAAGTCGGCCGCCCCGGGCGCGGCGAATCTCCCATGTTCCGCCCCACGGCTTCGCAACGACGGTCGGAGCTTCCGCGCCGGGGGAACGAGGTCCGCCCCCGAGAAACGCCGAGCGGGAGTCGGGGGGCGCTCGCTGGAGATCTCGAGCTACGTGCGCGCGCTGGCGCGGGCCGCTCGCCACAGGGGCGCCGGACGCGCCTCGCGCAAACGCTCCCTCACCCCAGCGCCCGCTCGACCAGCGACCGCAGCACGATGTCGGCGCGGAAGCACTCCTCCGCGATCGCGCGTGCGGCGGCGGCGTGCCGCGCGTAGTCGCGTTCCACCTCGTTGAGCGCCTCCACCGCCTCGTCCAGCGTCGAGAACGGAACGATCCCGGCGCCTCGGCGCAGGTCGTCCGGGAAGTCCGTGTCCTGGACGATCACCGGCCTCCCCGCGGCGAGGTAGCAGGCGGAGCGTTCGCTGAACCAGCCGGCGCGCCCCGTCACGTACCCGTTCTTCGCCACGCTCCACTCGCCCCTGGACCGCTGGATGTAGCGCCGGTAGCGCCCCGGGTCCGGGCACAGCCGCGCGGCATCCCGCACGCGCCAGCCGTGGGCGCGCAGCCGCGCGACGGGGGTGCGCTCGCGGTGCCCGGGCCCCGTCGCGAGCTCGAGACGCACGTGCGGCAGCCGTCGCGGCAGATCCAAGAACCGCTCGAGCTCGATGGACTTCTGGCCGTAGCTGCGCCCCCCGTGCACCTCGGATGCGTAGCTGCTCCAGTTCATCACGGTCGTGTAGACGGGGCGGGGCGGCGCCTCGCTCCGCCACAGGGGCGTGATCACCGGCTGGCGCGTGGGCAACCACCCGTGTCCGACGGCGGGGATGCGTTCTGCCACGCGTTCGCCGAAGCTGAAGTGCACATCGTAGACGCCCACACGCTCGACCAGCCGAGGCTCGCCGCGAGCCAGGCGGATGTGCACGAAGACCGGGTCTGTGTCCACGTAGGCGAGGCGGCGCACGGCGCGGTACGCCTCAGGGCGGTCCACGGTGCCGGAGACGTCGATCAGGAGGTCTGCGCTGGCGACGACGCTGTGGCGGCGCGCGTCGCTCATGCCGAACCACCGGGGCCCGTCGAGATCCTGTACGCGGTACGCCCACCGGTCTGAAAGCCCGTATCGCGCCATGAGGTCGGCCAGGTAAGGGACGTTGACGTCGGCGCGCCGTGCGGGCTGGCGCAGCGCCGGGTCGTACGGCCACTCGCCGGAATCCTCGATGTAGTAGACGTCGTGCCCGAGCGCGGCGAGCCCGAGCACGTACTGGAGGTAATGCCACGCCATGCCGCCCAGCGGGTAACGCGCGATCAGACCCGCGACGATGATGCGCAACCGTTCCCCCCGCCTCTCGTGTGCACCCGCCCCCCGTGGCAATCGCCCAGCGCTGCCCGGCACCATCCTCATCCCGGAAGTCATGTCAGGCCGAGGCGCGCAGCCACCCGCTCCAGCGCCTGCCAGCGCCAGCGGGCGCGCTCCCGGAGCGTCCACTGCGGCCGGTCGCCGAGCCAGCGGAACAGCCAGTGGACCCGGGCGGCCTCCAGCACGGCGTCGGACCACGCTGGCGCCCCCGCAGGCCAACGCGCGGCGCGGTACTCGCGCACGCACGCCTCCGCGATCTCCTCGGGCCAGTTCTCCGTGAGCGCGGCGAGGTCCAGTTCGCCAGCGGCGACCGCGGCGGACTGCCAGTCCAGGGCGAACACAGCGGCGCCGTGGACCAGCACGTTGTGCGGGTAGTATTCGCCGTGGATCAGGACGCGCGGGGCGTCGAGCAAGGGCGCGATCAGCGCGTCGGCGTGCCGTTCGAGTTCTCGCAGCCAGGCATAGCGCTCGTGGAGCGGCCGCGCGAACTCGATCGTGCGACGGATCCAGCCGAGGTAGTAGTCGCGCGTGTGTCGGATCAGTGGGAGGCCGGCAGTCAGCGCATCGGCCGTGAGGTCCTCCGCATGGAGTCGTCCCACCCACACGGCCGCGGCGCGCATCGCGGGGGCCTGGTCGGACAGGTCGTCGATGCGCACGCCCGGCACGCGCTCGAGTACGAGCCACGTCCTCCCCGTCTGCTCCTCCGCGAACATGCCGTACAGCCGTGGCACGCCGGCCAGCCCTCGGCGCATGAGCAGCCGGTAGACCGCCCCCTCGTACGCCGCGTTGCCGCGGTGGCCGTGGGAGCCGTCGGTCTCGTCCGCGCCGTACTTGCAGCACAGCTCGAGACGCCGCCCGTCCGGCAGCCGGCAATCCACGAACTCGCTCGGGAACGTGCTGGCGCGTGGATTCCGGCGCCGCTCGAACACGAGCTCGTCCGGCCGCACGCCGAACACGGCGGCGAGTCCGGCGGCGAGCGTGTGCTCGGCGGGCAGGGGCAGTGTGCGCGCCGCGCCTGCGGACTCCCTGCCACTCATGCCGCGCCCCTCACCCACGGCCCCCGCAGCAGCACGGTCAGCCGCTCGTCGTAGTGGCGGAGCTGCCGCACCGCCTTCTCTTCCCTCCCGCCTTCCAGCTCCATCCCCGCCCAATCGATGCACGCCGCGAGCCGCACCACGGCGCCGATCCACGCGAGCCGCTCGACGTCACGCGGGCCAATTCCCCGCCAGCCCGCATGCTCCAGGTAGAGCCGCGCGAGCGCCGATGCGCCATCGCCCGCGATGTCGACGCTCAGCCGCTCGAGCTCCGGCACGGGCGAGCCCCAGCCCGCGAGCTCCCAGTCCAGCACCAGCAGCTCCTCGCGTCCGCGGCGGTACCAGGGCCGCAGGTTCTTGCGCTTGATGTCCCCGTGCACCAGCACGGGCGGAAGCGTGGCGCACGCTGCCTCGATCTCCGGCCATCGGGCCTCGATCGCGTGGCAGTGGGAGACGATCCGCTCGAACAACGCGCGTACACCCGCTGACAGCGGAGTGCGAGCCAGGTGCGCGCCGAGGCGCGCGCGGCCCGCACGCAGTTGCGCCAGGTACTGCGCCGGCCCTCGTTCGGGGAGGAGCCGACGTGCCCGCTCGGCGTCCGCGGCGTGCACGGTGCCCAGCCAACGGGCGATGAGGGCGTCGTGGGAGCGCGACGCGGCTTCGTCGCCCGCATCCTCCGTGAACAGCCAGCCGAACGCCGGGTCCTCGTCCTGGAGGAAGCCGTACCACCGCAACCTGGGGATCGGCACGCCGGGGAGGACCTGCTCGTGCACGGTACGCTCGATCCGAGCCGTCTCGGCCGGGCAGCGCTTCGCGACCACGGCGTGGCCGTCCAGCGCGCCGTGCAGCCGGTAGACCTGCGAATGCCGGCCCCGCTTGAGCACCGACACGTGCGTCGCCGCCGCGGCCCTGCCGGTCAGACGCTCCCATGCCATTACCGCCGGATGCACCGCGGGGCAGCCCTCAGGGGCTGCCGCGGCCTCGCCGGAGCGCATCTCTCACGAACCCCGCCACATCATGCGTGACCTGGACGACGCGCCCGCCCTCCATCACCACGATCATGTCGCAGCCCTCCAGCGTGGTGAGCCGGTGCGCGATCATGAACGTCGTCCGGCCCTTCATGAGCCGTTCCAGCGCATCCATGATGCCGCTCTCGGTGAGCAGGTCCACCGAGCTGGTCGGCTCGTCCAGGACCAGGATCGGCGCGTCCCGGAGGAACGCGCGGGCCAGCGCGATCCGCTGCCGCTCGCCGGCCGAGAGCCGCAGCCCGCGCTCGCCCACCAGCGTGTCGTAGCCGTCGGGGAGCCCGCTGATGAACTCGTGGGCGTTGGCGAGCTGCGCGGCACGGATGATCGCGTCGCGGCTGGCGCCGGGCCGCGCATAGGCGATGTTCTCGGCGATGCTGGTCGAGAACAGCACCGGCTCCTGGAGCATGATGGCGAACTGCCGGCGCAGGTCGGCCAGTCGGTAATCGCGGAGGTCATTTCCGTCCAGCAGCACACGGCCGCTCGTCGGATCGTGGAACCGGATCAGGAGGTTCATGAGCGTGCTCTTGCCCGCCCCGGTCCGGCCCACGATGCCGACACGCGTGCCTGCCGGCACCGCGAACGAGACGTCCCGAACGGCGTGACGGTCGCCGTCGTACGCGAACGAGACACGGTCGAAGACGACGTCGCCCCGCGCCCGCGTGATGCGCAGGGCGCCTTCCCGCTCCGTCACGTCCGGCGCTTCGTCGAGCAGTCGGAAGGCGCGTTCGGCGCTGGCCAGGTGCGATTGCAGACTCGCGATCCGCTTGCTGATGGTCTTCAGCGGCTCGTAGATCATGGCGAGATAGCCCATCACCAGCAGCAGCTCCCCGAGGGTGAGCGTGCCGGCCTGCACACTGCGCGCGCCGATGAACAGCACGGCGGCGGTGCCGAACGCCGTCGTCAGTCCGATCAACACCTGGAGCCCGCCCTCCAGCAGGGTGAGGTGGACCCGCGCCCGCATCCCCTCGCTCGACCGGTCCACGAACCGCTGCTCTTCCCTGCTCTCCTGCCCAAACGCCTTGACGACGCGCAACGACGCCAGCACCTCCTGGACCACCGAGAGCGCGCTGCTCTCGAGCTGCTTGACGTGACTCGATTGGCCGCGCAGCCGCTTCCGGGAGACCTTCATCAGCAGGAGCAGCAGCGGCGCGACGGTCAGCGCCACCAGCGCAAGCCGCCAGTTCAACACGGCGGTGATGTAGAGGATCGAGACGAGCGTGACCGTGGACGTGACGAACGGAATCAGGCCGTCAATGGCGATGTACTGGATGGCAGGGACGTCGTACTGGATCCGGTACAGCGGGTCGCTCGTGCCGCGTGTGTCGTGCAACGTCAGCGAGAGCCGCTGCACGTGGTGGAACAGACGGGAACGGAAGCTCAGCGTGAGCCGCTCGCCCGTATAGGTCCGCAGGAGCGAGGTCGCTGCGGACTGCACCTGGGTGAGCAGTGCGACCGCGACCACGAGCAGCGCGGCGAAGGCGAGGATGGAGACCTTGGACCGGAGCACCGTATCCGGCAGCAGCGCAGCCAGCCACGGCGGCACCGGCCGCGAGCCGATCCCGTGGTCCACCGCGATCGTGAGCGGGAGCGGCGTGAGCAGAGCGAGTGGCGTGGAGAGCAGTCCGAGCGCAAGCAGCGCGACGATGTGCCACGCGTACGGCCGCGCCTCTCGCAGGATGCGCCGGTAGAGGTGGAGATCGGAGTACCGCGGCGGAGACGCGCCGTCCTGCTCCCGGCGTCGCCTCACGGCCCGCCCGCCGCCACCCGCCCCACCCCCGCCGCCCGCGCGCGCGGCTCCGGGGCCCCCTCCGAGCCGAGCCGGTCCAGCGCACCGCGCACCGCCGCCAGCGCTGCGCCCCGCCGCCGCGCCGCGCGCGCCGCCCCCCATACGGCCGCGGTCACCATCGCCGCGGCGGCCGGCCACCAGCCGCCCACCGCCCCCGCCACGCCGAGCCCCACGAGCACGAGCAGCGCCGTAGCACGGCGCGGCGAGCGCCGCGGCCATATCCGGAACCGCAGGAGCTGCCTTCCCCGCGCGTGCGGCTCGATCGCCATGCGGAGTCGTATGGCCACTGCGTTGCCCGCTCGCACCTCTAGGTCCCAGTCCTCGAACGCGCTGCCACGCAGCACGGCGACCCGCTGCGCGCGGAGCTCCGCCTCCAGCGCACTCAGCCACGCCTCCGCCGGGCGCCACCGTTCGCTCCACAGCGCGAAACGGCATTGCCCGTGCCCCGCGAACGTCCACGAGCCCCGCAACGGCGAGATCGCCGCCTCCTGCCTCGCCCGGCCCCACCACCGCGCCAACGGCTGCAGTACGAACAGCAGCGCGGTCACGAGGTAGCGCCGCCACCGGTCCAGACGCCCGCGCGCACGGCCGCCCGCAGCACGGATCGCCACCAGCGCGCCGGCAACGCCGGCGACCAGGCCCACCACGGAGACGTGACCGGCCGCCGGGTCGTCGTAGATGGACTGGAACGGTGCGGTGCCCCACACGCCGTGGTAGACGCGCCCGCGCCGCGCCATGCCGCTCGCCGCCCTGGCACGCTGACCGTAGACCCTCCCTGCCCAGGTGGCGCGGCCCGCCGCGTTGTACTTCCCGGGCCACTTCGCGGCCAGCAGCGCTTCCGCCGCGCCGTAGCCGGACTGTTGCCTCCAGTACGCGCGTAGCGTGCGGCGACGGTGGTGCCAAACGACCGCCGCGGGGCTGTAGCCCAACGTCCAGCCACGCTCCTGCACGCGCCAGCAGACGTCCACATCATCACCCGCCACGCGGAACTGCGGGTCGAACCCGCCCACCGCCTCCAGCCGCTCCCGCACGAACGCCATGTTGCACCCCGGCACGTGCTCGGCGAGAACGTCGGTGAGCAAGACGTGGCTCGGCGCGCCCGGCGCATGGGCCACACACTCGGCGATGAGACCGCCGCCCGGCGGCGACAGGTTGGGACCGCCCGCGCCCGCGTGGCCGCCGTCCAGCAGCGTGCGCACGAGGTAGCGGAGCCAGTGCGGGTCGGGATACGCGTCGTCGTCGATGTACGCGACGATCTCGCCCGTCGCCGCCGCGAGCCCGGTGTTCCGCGCCGCGCTCAACCCGCGGTTCTCCGTGCGGATCAGCCGCACCGCGTACTCCGCCACGATCGCCGCGGTGCCGTCCGTCGAGCCGTCGTCGACGACGATCACCTCGTACTCCGGGTAGTCCAACCGCCGCAACGCCTCGAGCGTGTCCCGGATCGTCCCGGCGCCGTTGAACGTGCAGACAATGACGCTGACCCGCGGCCACCGCGCCGACCCCGGGAACGGTACGGCCGCGAACGCCGCCCGCGCCGCAACGAGCGCGGGCTTCGGACGCCTGTCTCGCCCCGTCAGCCCGAACGCCCAATCCTCCACCTCCTCGCCGCCCCGGTGCCACTCGTCGGTCCAAGAGAACACGAACGCACCGGCACAGCCGGCAGCGAAGCTCGTGCGGATCTGCCAGTCGACCGCACACGCCTGGTCCAGCTCGCCGTGGCGCAGGCTATCCAACCCGAGCTCCGCCATCACCAGAGGACGGTCGCCCGCCAGGTTCTGGAGCCGGTACAGGTACGCGGACAGACGCTCCGGATCTTCGAGGTAGACGTTGAAGCAGACGAGGTCCAGGAAGTCGAGCCGGAGGTACTCGGTGGTGGGGTAGTTCACGTACGTCGCGAGCGCGCCCGGGTCCTCCGCATGCACGGCCCGGATCAGGCGATGCAGGAAGCGCTCGACGGCCCGCGCGCCGTGCCACCGGACGATGGACGCAGGGATCTCGTTGCCCACCGCGTAGCAGAGCACCGCAGGATGCCCCGCACACGCGCGCACCTGCACACGCACGCGCTCCTCGATCGAGCGCGTGAGGCGGCGGTCGTCAAGGAACGCGACGTGCTGCTCCCACGCCAGCCCGACCATCACCCGCAGCCCGTGCCGCCACGCCGCGTCCAGCACCCGCCGCGGCGGCGCCGTGTACGTGCGGACCGCGTTCAGCCCGCTCGCGCGGATGCGCCGGAAGTCCTCCTCGACCACGGCCGGGGGCGGGTAGGGCTCTCCATCCGTGCCGGGCCGGAACGGGCCGTACGTGACGCCGCGGATCCACAGCTTCTCCTCGCCCACGAACACGTGCTTGCCGCAGGCGCGCGGCCGCTGCGCCGGCGCGACCGCCGGGACCGGCTCCTCCGGCAGAGTGCGTGCCTCGAGCTGCGGTCTGGCGACGCGACGCATAGCCCGGTTCGCCCGTGGACTGCCGCACCGTGCAAGGCCATGGACGGCGCGGCGGACCACGGCGCCGTACGCATCATGCGTGCCCCCGCCCGGGACTCAGGATGCTAACGGCCGGCGGGCGATCGGGGAGTGGTGTTCTTCCGGTTGCGGCACGCGCTCGGGTACTGGTCACAGTAACCCTTCGTCTCGCCAATGCTGCCGGAGTTGAGCAGCGCATGCACCACCGCGCGGCCGAGCACGTCCGCGGCGGCGTTGTAGATGGCGCTGAGGTCGCGCAGCGAGAGCGTGGGGTCGGGCGGCGTCGTCGCGACAGCGAAGACGAGGTCGCCATCGTTGAGGTTGTGGACCGGCTTGATCGTCCGGGCGAGCCCGCTGTTCGCGATCATCGCCATGCGCTTGGCCTGCGTCTGGTCCAGCGGCGCATCCGTCGCCACGACGGCGATCGTCGTGTTGAACGGCGGGACCTCCGCCTCGGCCCGGCTCTCGGTCCCGGCGCCCCCTGCGGGACGACACTCTTCGGCAGGCGGTGGGACGAGATCGAACTCGCCGTCCAGCTCGAGGAAGACACCGTACGGCAGGCACGTCTCCGGGTTCACCACCGAGCCGGCAGGGTTGAGCGCCACGATCGCGCCGACGGTGTAGCCGTTGGGAAGGACCACGCTGGCCGAGCCCAACCCATGGCGCGCGCCGGTCCCGGCGCCGACCCGCCCCTGCTGCACGGGAGCCGCTGTCGCGGCGGCGGCCGCCCGGTAGCCGAACTCGGCATCCGGCCGCGCCTTGAAGTCTCCGCCGCGCCCGAGGTCGAACAGGATCGCGGCCGGGACGATGGGCACAACGCCGCCCTGCACCGGGAAACCGTAGCCGCGCTCCTCGAGCCAGCGCATGACGCCGCTGGCGGCGTCGAGGCCGTACGCGCTCCCGCCGCTCAACACGATGGCGTTCACCTGGGTGACGAGCCCGCCCGGCTCCAGCAGCGCCACCTCCTTCGTCCCCGGCGCGCCACCGAGCTGACTGTAGCTGGCCGTGGCGCCTTTCTCGGTCAGGATCACGGTCGTGCCGGTCCGGTACCCGCCGCCGATCCGCGTCTCGTGCCCGACCTTGATCCCCGGCACATCGGTGATGGTGTTGCTCGGCCCCGGCCGCTGCCCGGCCACGCCGGCCACAGCCGTCAGCACGGCCAGCGCGGCGCCGAGCGCTGGCGCCGCGCGCTGCGCGACACGTGTCAGATTGACGAGTGGTCTCGACATCGCTACGCGCTCCTGGAGGAGATGGGATGAGCTGCGTCCATCGCGGACACGTGCTCGGTCAACGACCGTGGGGACGCCCTGTAGACTCGCCCGAACCGGTCCCTCGCCTCGACCACGACCTCGCGCGCGTCCGGAGAAACACGGGCATAGAAGAGGTGGTCCGTGTTGCGCGGGTCGACCCACGACCGGTGCGACGGGCGATCGGGGCCGAGCTGGAGGTGAACGGCGAGCGGGTCCATCCCCATCTCCTGCCGCATCTCGCCCTTCCGCTCACCGTCCTCGTACCAGACCACGGTCCACGACGGGTCCCAGTCCCAGATGTTCGCCACGATCTCGTCCGGTCGCTCCGGGTTCGCGCCCCGCGGGTAGACCCGCATCTGGTGCTCCGGCGCGTGCCCCACCGACTTGTATCGCCAGGAGATCTCTTCGCCGCGCACACGGAAGATGGTGTAGCCGTTCGGCGTCCCGTCCCAGCAGATCGGCCCGGTCCACCACGCGCCACACACCGCGCCGTTCACCTGCTCGTGGATCGTTCCGCTGATGATGTGCTCGCGCTCGTGCATGTGGCCGGTCAGGATGTAGGCGCGGTACGGCTCCAGGATGCGGTACAGGGCGTCGCGGTTCTGCGTGGTGAAGCCCACGGGCACGCGGCCGCCCAGCCGCCGGTCCATGGTGCTGCCCACGGGGATGTGGGCGACCACGATCACCGTGCGCCCCGGCTCGACGCGGGCAAGGTCGCGGCGCAGCCACTCGAGCTGCTGGTCGGTCACGTAGCCGACGTACCCGCCGCCGTACCAGAACACGTTGTTCAGCACGCAGTAGTGCACGTCCCCGCGGTCGAACGAGTAGTGCAGGGGGCCGAAGCGGTCGCGGAAGGCGATGGACGCTGTCTCCGTCGTCTTCGCGCTGAGGTCCAGATCGTGGTTGCCGAGGACCTGGAAGAACGGAACGCCGATCGCCCGGACCGCGCGCTCGTAGTCCGGGAACATGCTGAGGTCGTCCCACATGAGGTCGCCGCAGCCGATCCCGAACACCGGGATGTCGCCGAGCCCCGCGACGGTCGCCCGGGCGTCCGGCACGGTCTCCTCGTGGAACAACGCCATGTCCCGTGCGTTCTGCGTCTGCGGATCCGCAAGCAGCAGGAACGCGTGCTCCCGGTCGCCGCGGGGATCGGGCTCGAGCTCGAACAGCACGGACATCTCGCTGCGCGCGTCAGCACGGATCGGCTGGTAGCACCGGGCCGTGCCCTCCGCGTTCAGCGGGATGCGGTACCCGGCCGGCAGGCTGACGTACACGTGCGCCGCACGCTCCGTCGTGACGAGCTCGAAGAGCCCGTCGTCATCGGTCACCACGACGTCGAACCCATCGCTCACGGCGACGCCGCGGAGCCCCCGGCCGCCTGCGACGCGGACGGCGCCGCGGACCCGCACCGGCCGGGCCGGAAGCTCGCCGCGCCCCGCCGTGCCGGGTTCGCCCGGCGCAGACGGGGCGCCCCACAGACTGCCCGGCCGGGCCAGCAACGCTGCGGCCCCGACCATCGTCGCGCCGAAGAAACGCCTGCGATCCATCCCGCTGCCGTGCTCTCGTCCGTCCATGGTTCGCCTCCTCTACGCGCGCACGTCCAGCCGCTCTCCCGCAGCCGCACGCCGGCTCAGCCGTGCTGGAGCGTGATGGTCTTGAGTCGCGTGAAACTCTTGATGCCCTCCATGCCCTTCTCGCGCCCGAAGCCCGATCGCTTGACGCCACCGAACGGCAGCTCGATTCCGCCGCCGGCGCCATAACAGTTCACGAACACCTGGCCGCATTCGAGCGCGCGTGCCACGCGGAGCTGCCTCGCCCCGTCCTTCGTCCATACGCCCGCGACGAGGCCGTACTGCGTCCCGTTCGCCAGCGCGATCGCTTCCTCCTCATCGCGGAACGGCGTCGCGACGAGGACCGGGCCGAAGATCTCCCGGCACGAGAGCTCGTGCGTCGGATCGACCGGTGCATACAGTCGGGGCGCCACGTAGAAGCCCCCCGCGGGCAGATCCGCCGGGAGCTCTGCGCTCGCCACGAGGGGAAGCCCGCTGTGCTCGGCCGTTTCCAGGAAGCCCCGGACCCGCTCCGCCTGCCGCGCCGAGATGAGCGGACCGCAGTCCGGGTCCGTTTCCGCCGGTCCCACCCGCGTGCGCCGGAACCGCTCGGCGAGCGCCGCCACGACCTCGTCGAAGCGGCTCTCCTCCACCAGGAGCCGGCTGCCGGCCGAGCACGTCTGACCCGCGTTCTGGAGGATCGCGTTGTAGACCACGGAGAGCATGGGCTCCGGGTCCGCATCGGCGAAGACGATCTGCGGGGACTTGCCGCCCAGCTCCATCGTGACCGGGCGGTTGCTCACTGCCGCCGCCTGCTGCACGAGCGTGCCCGTCTCGGGCGAGCCGGTGAACGAAATGTGATCCACCCCGCTGTGCCCGGCCAGGGCTGCACCCGCTTCCGGGCCGTATCCCGTGACCACGTTCAGCACGCCCGGCGGCAGCCCTGCTCGGGCAGCGAGGTCCGCGACCGCGAGGATCGACTGGCACGCATCTTCGCCCGGCTTCACCACGACCGCGTTGCCCGCCGCGAGCGACGCGATCACGGACCGGCCGAACACTTGCGCCGGATAGTTCCAGGGGATGATGTGTGCCGTGACCCCGAACGGCTCCCGGATCGCGAGCACCGTGTAGCCGGACTCGTACGGGATCGTCTCCCCGTGGAGCTTGTCGGCCGCACCCGCGTAGAACTCGCAGTAGCGAACGAGCGCGGCAATGTCCCGACGCGCCTGACTCAGCGGCTTGCCCACGTCACGGCACTCGAGCCACGCGAGCTCGTCCTGCCGTTCGGCGATCAGTGCGGCCCACCGCGCCAGGATCCGCCCACGCTCTGCCGGAGACGTCCGGGACCACCGCCTCTCGAACGCCCGCCGCGCCGCGGCGACCGCTTCGTCCACGTCCTCCGCCGTCCCGCGGGCCAGCGCACCGAACGTCTCGCCCGTGCTCGGGTCCACGACCAGGATGGTTTCCCCTCCGGCTGCTTCGCGCCAGGAACCGTCGATCAAGATGGTCCGACCGGTGCCCATGTTCCCTCCTGTGCTGCACAGAACTCAGCCGGCTCCCGCACGATCACGGGAGCCGGCTGCATCTCCCTCCCGCTCACCCGCTCGCGAGTCGCGGCTAGTGGAAGGGAAGCACCGCGGGCGAGGTGCGGTTCTGCACCAGCACCCGATTCATGTTGTGACGGATCACCGCGATCGTGTCGCCATCTTTGTAGGCGAAGGCATCCATCTCGCGGTTCAATGGAATGAACGGCGGGATACGCGCCTGCAGATACGGGGAATTCCTTCCCACGTTCGGGTTCGTCTCCGCCTCGCGCATCGCCACCGGGAACCGGATCCCCAGGTCCGACATGCGGCGACCCTCGAGCACGAAGATCTCCTGCCGCATCAGGTAGAGGAGCTCCAGCAGCGATTCCTCATCGGTCGCCGCGTTCAGCATCTCCGGCGTGACGGACGTGCCCGAGACGATCGGGACCTCGACACGCCCCTCGCTCCTCGTCAGCACGAGTCCCGCCCTCGGCGGGTCATCCGGGCTCGCGGCGACCCGCACGGCCGACGAATTGGGGTAGATCCACGTCCCGCCCTGCCGGCCGCGGCTCTGGCCGCGGTCATCGATCAGGGCCTTCGGCCGCGCGGCCACGACGTCGAGCAGCTCGAGGAGGTGAGCGCGCGCGCCCGCCAGATCCCCATCCGCGATGCTCGCCTCCGCAAGGATCAGGAACGCTTCTTCGCCTTTGAGCAGCGCGATCGGGCTCTGGTCGCCCGCCGACTCGCTGTAGTACTTGGGGAACAGGAAATCGAGCCGCGGCAGCGGCTGGAACTCGTCCTGCCCGGAATCGTAGACCGCGAACTGCATCGTGTTCGTCGGGCCGTCGGTCACATCGTACTGTACCTGGCGCAGGAGCATGGGCGCCGTGCTCCGGATGATCGCCGCGGCCGCCACTGCCTCCGCCTTGTTCCCCATCGCGTAGTGCGCACGCGCGATCGCCAGCGTCGCCGCGGACTTCATGTCCGAGTCGGACGAGAGATTCCGCGCCTGCTCGAAATCGTTGATCGCGCGCGTCAACAGCCCCTCCGGCTCGACGACCGGCCCGCCCGCCTCTGCCGGCAGGCCCACGAAGTTCTCACCCGCCAGCAAGAAGGCGTAACCGCGGTGGAAGTGGAGCAGCGCACGCGTCTCGTCCGTGGCTGCCTGGTCCGCCTCGACGACGACCTCCAGCCCGTAGGTCGCCATTTCCCGGAGCCGGTGGATGGCCTCCTGGATGTTCGTCACGTCGAAGTCGGTCGGCTCGATCAACGGATTGTCGAACACCTTGCTGAACAGGGTTCGATTGTTGAAGACGTTGTCCGACACGACCTCGGCGCCCATGATGAGCTGGTCCACCGCCGCCGCGAGCTGCCGCTCCACGCCCCGTGCCCACGTCGTCGCGGCGTTCGGCGTCTTCAGGAAGTCCTCATCCGTGACGTTGGGGTTCTCCACCGACGTGGGGTCCAGGAAGTCGCAGGACGCCAGAGTCGCCACCACGACCAGGATCGGAAGCAGGACGCGCCCGGCCCGGAACCCTTCCTCGTCGCAGACCGCGTCTCCGGTCGGAGAAGCTGGCCGAGATCCCCACGCGTTCCGGTGTCCGCCCGCGCGAACCGGGAGTATTACGTGCCGCATGGTCGTCCCCTCCTAGAACCTGGCGCGGAGGTTGAACAGGAACATGCGCGGCGCCGGGTCACTCGCGTAGTTGAACCCGCCGACGCTCGCGCCACCCTGGGTGCGCGCACCCGAATGGTCGGACTCCGGATCGAAACTCGACTTCCACCAGCCGAACGGCTTGTGGGCCGCCAGGCCGATCTCGATCCCCTTCGCGAAGCCCGTGGTGAGGTGCTCCGGCAGCGTGTAGGACACCGACACGTTGCGGACGATCAGGTAGTCGGTGTCCTCGACGAACAGGCTGGTCAGGTTCAACCAGTTCGACGTCCGATCCAGCTCCAGCAGCGGCCGCGGCAGCTTCGGGTCGTCCAGGCCGTACAGGTAGCGGAACTGCCGATTGAACGAGTGGAGCTGCGCACCCGTCTGCCAGTCCGCCGAAGCGTTGAACCGGAGCCGCGGACCGACCGTGACGTCCAGCCCGAGCGTGCCGAACCGGTCCGGCAGCGGCTTCCCGATGTACTGGAGCGTCTCCACCCGGTTGAGCGTGCCATCCGGATTGAGGATCGCCTTCGAGCCCCGCAGGTAGCCCACCGGCTTCCCTTTCTCGACCACCGTCTCGATGGTCGAAGAGCTGAACCCGCCGATCGAGAAGATCGGCGAGCCGCCATCATCCACGACCTCGTTGTGCAGCGTGTTCAACGACGCGGTGAACCGCACACCCAGGTTCCGCCTGCGGATCAGGTCCGCGGAGACGGCGAGCTCCATGCCGCGGTTCTGGATCTCGCCCACGTTCCTGAGCTGCGTGCCCTGGCCCAACGATGGCGCCAGCGGCACGGGGAACAGCGCGTCCCGCGTCCGAGCGTCGTACCACGTCGCCCGCAGCGACAGACGGCCGTCCAGCGCCTCGAGGTCGGTGCCCAGCTCCACCGTGGCGGTCTTCTCCGGGCCCAGGTCCGGGTTGCCCGGCTGCCCGAACGCTGCGGATTGCTGCCCCAGGTACGAGGCGAACGCGATCGTGCGGTCGTTCGCGAACGGCGCCGGGAAGTTGCCGGCGACGCCGTAGTTGGCGCGCAGCCGGATCGCGCCGATCCAGCGCGAGAGCGGGCCATCCCGGTAGAACGGCTCCGCACCGAGGTCGTAGACCAGCCCCGCCTTCGGATAGAACTGGAAGCCGACCTGGTCACCGAACGCCGAGTTGCCGTCGGCCCTCAGCCCGACCTCGATGAAGTAACGGTCGAAGAAGCCCCAGTTCTGCTGGATGTAGGCGCCGTAGTTGACCACGGTCAAGAAGAAGTCATCTGCTTCGGTCTGACCGGCGCCCCGGACCGTCTCCGCGCCGTCCCGCACGTTGCGCGCGATGCGCGCCGCCTGCTCGTCCTGGTCGCGGAAGAGCTGCGCGCCCACGTTCGTCACGACCGAGAGCGATCCGCGGTTCCACTGGTGTTGTCCCGCTGCTTCCAGGGTGAGCCCGAGGAATCGCCGGTCGTAGCTGTCGATCGTGCCGCGGTCGTCCGTCCCCGGCGCCGCCGCGCCGGTGTGCACCAGGAACTCGTTGGTCACGATCCCGCGCTCGTTGCTGTTGCGCGAGTCGATCCCCACCAGCGCGCGGAACGAGAGGTCCTCGCGGGGCTGCCACCGCATCGCGTGGGACATCTGGAACCGCGCGACCTGGATCCGGTAGTCCTGCAGCTCTTCGGCCCGCTTCAGGAACGCCCGCAGCCGCTCCAGCTCCTCCGCCGACATCTCGTTCAGGTTGTTGCTGAACCCGAGCGCGAAGATGCGGCCGCCCTCGAGCAGCCACAGCGGCGTGTAGCCGCCCGCGTTGCCGTCACGCGTCCGCTCGTAGTGGTTCCAACCGAAGGCGAACGAAGCGTCGTAGCGCAGGCGTGGCGCGATGTTGGCCGTCAGTCCGGTCCGGGCCTGGTAGGTGCGCGACGCGTTGTTCCCGATCCGGTAGCCTGCCCGGTCCTGGACGCTCCCGCTGAACGACCACGTCATGTCTTCCGTTCCGCCGTTCCCCGCCAGGCGGTACGTCTGCGTGCGCCCGTTCCGGTACAGAAGCTCCGCCGTCCGAGGGAAGAAGAAGTACTTCGAGTCGACGTTCTCGATGCCGAGTTCCGTCTCTACCGTGAACTGCGCCTGGCCGGGAACGCCCTTCTTCGTGAAGATCTGGATGACGCCGTTGGCGGCATCCGATCCGTACAAGGTGGTCGCGGCGCCTCCGGGGATGTACTCGATCCGTTCGATGTTCTCCAGCGGGATGTCGGCGATCGCCGATGTCTGCGTCCCCTGGTGCGCCGGTCCGGAAACGCTGAGCGAGAGCTCGGCACGGGTGTTCAGGTTGTCCACGCGGACGCCGTCCACGTAGATGACCGGCGTGCTCGAACGGCTGACCGACACCGGTCCCCGAGCGCGGATCAACGAGGTCGCGCCCGGCTGCCCGGAGGTCATCCTCACCTGTGCGGTCGGGAGCTGCGCCTGGAGCAGTTGGTCCAGCCGCGACACGGGCGCGGACTCGATCGCGGTGGACGAGATCACCTCCACGTTCGTCGAGAGGCGACGTCGCGAGATCTCCGACCCCTGACCCGTCACCACCAGCTCGTCCAGGGCCAGGGCGGTGTAGCGCAGCTCGAAGTCGACCGTTGTCGTCCCCTCACCGACCTCCACCTGGAGTCGGGCCGTGTGGTAGCCGAGACGGCTCGCCTCGATCGTGTGTCGCCCGGACGGCACCCCGGGGATGAGGAATCGGCCCGATTCGTTGGTGAGTGCGCGGAGGTTGGTCCCGACGATCCGTACCTCGGTCGCCTCGAGCAGCGCGCCCGTTTCGTCGCGTACGACGCCGGTCACGGTGCCCCGCTGCGCGGCGAGGGGTGCGGCGGCGAGGAGGAGCAAAGCGAACGCGGCGGCCGCCTGGCCCCACCGGAGCCTTCGCCACCGCCGCGCTCTCTGGTCTCCGCGCTGGTCGAGTCCGCGAATGATCGGATGGTTCGGTCGAGTCGGGCGAGAACACTGCTGACGGGTCACGGCCGGCTCCTCCGTCCGGAAGATGAACGAGAACCCCGCAGTTCGATGAACGCCGCTGCGTTGCGGTCAAGCCGACGGCGGCGCGGACTCTCCCATTCGCGTTTGATATCGAGTATACAATATGGAAGGTTGACAGGCAATGCACCCGTGGAAGTGGTTGCCCCGAAACCCGTTTGGCACCGCGGGCCCGCTTCCCTTGCTGGCACGCGGCCGTAGAGCGCGCGGGCGATGCCCTGTTCCCACCCGCCGTTCGCCGTGTCGGTCCCCTGACACGCCCGTTACGCACAGTATACAATCTTCTTGACAGGCGTGGGGACCCGCCGCATCCTCACCTTCGGCCGAGCCCGCCGGCCGCGGGCCGGCGGAGAGACGGGCTGAAACGGAAGGAGCAGCCGACGTGTTCGACCTGACCGGCCGCTGCATCGCCGTCATCGGCGCCGGAAGCGGCATCGGCGCCGCCGTCGCCGAGGCCTGCGCCCGCCAGGGCGCGACCGTGGCGTGCCTCGACATCCGGGAAGAGGAGGCCCGCGCCACGGCATCCGCGCTCGCGGCCCAGGGAGCGTCCGCCGAGGCCCTCGGCGTGGACATCCGCGACGCTGCCCAGGTGGCCGAAGTCGCCGATTCGCTGGTCCGGCGGCACGGCCGCCTCCACGGGCTGGTGTGCACGCCGGGCGTGAACGTGCGCAAGCCGATCCTGGAGTACACCCCGGAAGACCTCGAGCGGGTGGTGGAGCTCAACCTGAAGGGCACCTTCCACGTGCTCCAGGCCACCGGGCGCCTGATGCGCGAGGCCGGCGGCGGCAGCATCGTGCTCTACGCGTCCATCCGGGCCCGCGTCGTGGAGCCGGGCCAGAGCGTCTACGCGGCCACGAAGGCCGGGATCGTGCAGCTCGCCCGGACCGCGGCCGCGGAGTTCGGCCGCGCGGGTGTGCGCGTCAACGTGGTCGCGCCCGGCGTGGTGGACACGCCGCTCACCGCGCCGATCAAGGCCCACACCGATTGGTACGACGCCTACGCGGCCAAGACGGCGCTGGGCCGCTGGGCGCGACCCGAGGAGATCGCGTGGCCGACCGTGTTCCTCCTCTCGGATGCGGCGAGCTACGTGACTGGCACCGTTCTCTACGTGGACGGCGGCTGGACCGCCATCGACGGCCGCTTCCAGCCGCCCGGCATGGGCTGACGCTCCGGCCATGGTTCGGCGTCATCGCATCGCCGTCATCGCCGGCGACGGCATCGGCCCCGAGGTGATCGAGGCCGCGATCCCCCTCGTCGAGCGGGCCGCAAAGCGTGCGGGCGCGTCCATCGAATGGGAGCGCTTCCCTTGGGGCTGCGATCACTACCGCGAGACCGGGCGCATGATGCCCGCGGACGGCCTCGAGCGCCTGCGTCCGTTCGACGCGATCTTCCTCGGCGCGGTCGGCCGGCCGGACGTGCCGGACCACGTCTCCGTCTGGGAGCTGATCCTTCCCATCCGTCAGCGCTTCGACCAGTACATCAACCTGCGCCCGATGCGGCTGCTGCCGGGGGTGACCTGCCCGCTGGCGGGCCGTGGCCCGGCAGAGCTGGACATGATCTGCGTCCGCGAGAACAGCGAAGGCGAGTACGCGGGCGTGGGCCGTCGCGAGAACCGTGGCACGCCGGAGGAGCGCGCCGAGCAGACCGGCGTCTTCACGCGTCGCGGGATCGAGCGCGTGGCTCGGTTCGCGTTCGAGCTCGCGCAGCGTCGGCCGCGCAGGCTGCTGGCCAGCGCGACCAAGTCCAACGCCATGCAGTACTCGATGGTGCTGTGGGACGAGGTCGTGGCCAGCGTCGCGGAGGGGTACCCCTCGGTGAGCTGGCGATCGTACCACGTGGACGCCCTGGCCGCGCGCATGGTCACCCACCCGGAAACGCTGGACGTGATCGTCGCCTCGAACCTGTTCGGCGACATCCTCACCGACCTCGGCGCTGCGCTGACCGGCAGCCTCGGCCTCGCCCCCGGCGCGAACCTCAACCCCGAGCGCGAGTACCCGTCGATGTTCGAGCCCATCCACGGCTCGGCGCCCGACATCGCCGGTCGCGGGATCGCGAACCCGATCGGCGCGGTCTGGGCCGGCGCGCTGATGCTCCAACACCTGGGACTCGGCGACGCGCATGACCGCTTGATCGCGGCGATCGAGGCGACACTCGCCGAGACCCGCATCCGGACGCCGGACCTGGGAGGACGGGCGACGACGCGGGAGATGGCGTCCGCGATCGCGGAACGGATCTGAACGAGCGCGTTCGGCCGGCCCGGCGTCTGCGCCCGGCCGACCCGCGCCCACCGGAGTCAGGCGTCCTCGACCCCGGCGAGATCCAGGATCGCGAGGGCGAGGACGCGGGTGGCGTCGACGAGGTCGGAGACGCTGCACCACTCGTCGGGCTGGTGCGCCAGGTCCAGGATGCCGGGACCGTAGGCAACGCAGTTCTCGATCCCCGCGACGCGGGCCACGTGCTTGTGGTCGTAGGTCCCAGGGCTCGCGACCAGCGTCGCCTCGCGGCCCAGCACGTCCGCGATGGCCCGGCCCAGCGCTCCGATGACCGGTGCGCCGGGGGGCGTGCGGACCGGCTCCACCACCATGAGATCCCGGATCTCGTAGCGGAATCCCGGCAGGCGGGTCTGCAACCGGTCGAGCAGCGCCACGATCTCCTGCCGCGTGGCCTCGAAGCCCTCCTCCGGCAAGAACCGCCGGTCGAACACGGCCGTGCACCGGTCGGCGACGCACGGCGTCTGGATCCCGTCCACCGGCTGCCCGCCCTGGATGCCGTTGACGTTCAGGGTGGGTCGTCGCGCGCCGTCGGGGACCACCGGCAGCTCCGTACGCCGTCTCGCGAGCTCGGGGAGCATTTCGAGGCGCATCGCCTCGAGCACGGCGCCCATGTGCTCGATGGCGTTCACGCCAAGGAACGGCATGCTGCCGTGTCCGATCTGGCCGTGGGTGGTCACCTCGAACCAGTAGACGCCGCGGTGCCCCACGCAGATGCGGTCCACGTTGAGCGGCTCGGGGATGATCACAGCATCGGTGCGGCCACGCGCGATCCGCCCCTTCTCGGCGAGATACGCCACTCCCGCGAACCCGCCGCTCTCCTCGTCGACCGTTCCCGACACCTCGACCGTCCCCGCCAGCCGGACGCCGGCGCGGCGGATCGCCTCGACCGCGTAGACGGCCGCGGCGATGCCGGCCTTCATGTCGGCTGCGCCCCGCCCGTAGATCCTGCCGTCTCGAACCACACCGCCGAACGGGTCGAGCGTCCAGCCATCCCCCGCCGGCACGACGTCGAAGTGGCCGTTCAGGTGCACGAGCGGGTTCGCCCGCGCCCCCCGCAACGTGCCGACCACGTTGACGCGCGGATGCTCGCGCGTGTGCTCGGGCCGACCCTCGGCCTCGTGGTACTCGACGTCGAACCCGAAGCGGCGGAGCCGATCACCGATCGCCCGCGCGCAGTCCTCGTACGCCGTGCCGGGCGGGTTCACGGTCGGGATCCGGATCAGCTCCGCGGTGAACTCGACGACCTCGTCCGCCAGCGCATCGACGGCGGACATGACCCGGTCGCGAACCCGGGCGGCGGACAGCACGCGCGCCATGGTCAGCTCACTCCCTCGTCGGCCGCGACGGTGGCCAGCGCCACCTCCTGCTTGCGGCGGCTCCCGAGCACCCAATGCGAGAGCAGCAGCAGCGCGACGGCCGCGCCGACGCCGCAGAACGTGGCGGGCACCGGACCGATCGAGCCGCCGGTGATCTGCGCCCCCAGCCCGACCACCGCGCCGGCGATGATCGCGGCGAGCACGGCCCGGCCGTCCAGGGCCGTCCAGTAGATGGCGACGTAGACCGGGATCAGGAACGCGCTGGTCAGGAGCACGGCACGGAAGCCGTAGAGCACGATGATGGTGCCGGGCGGATTCATCGCTGCGGCCGTCGCGAGCAGGCCGAGCAGCACGGTCGCCGTCCGTGACACCCGCATGAGGTGCGCATCGCTCACGTTGGGACGGAAGTAGCTGTAGATGTCACGGGCCACCGTCATCCCGATCGCGTGCAGCCGTGTGTCCGTCGTGGACAGGATCGCGCTCATCACGCCCAGCACCAGGGCGACGCCGATCCACGTCGGCACGTACTGCGTGATGAGCGTCGGGAACGCGGCGTCGGGGTTGTCCACGCCCATCCCGCTCCCCACCAGCGCCACTGCGGTGGCGCCGCCGAGCAGGATCAGCAGCGAATAGAAGACCGAGAGGATCGCGCCTGAAGCGGCGAGGTGGATCTTGGCCGTCCGCACGTCCTTGGTCGCAGCGATGCGGATCAGCATGTCCTGCTCGGTGAAGAGCGTGCCGAAGAAGGCGAGGAAGGTGGCGCCGATCACGAGCCAGGAGAGCTGTCCTCCGCCGGTCGGGTCGACGAAGGCCGGGTTCATCTCCGCGAACCGGGTGTTGATCTCCGTCAGGCCGCCCAGGTCCACGAGCATGTACGCCAGCGCGACGACGACGGAAGCGACCATGATCACGCCCTGGACCAGGTCGGTCCACGCTACGCTCACCAGCCCGCCGACCGCCGTGTAGAGGATGAAGACGATGCCGATGATCCAGACCATGTACTGGTACGGCACCCCGGTGATGGCGGTGACCAGGAGTCCGGCGCCGACGAGCTGCATCACGAGATACAGCCAGCCGCTCAGGAGCAGCACGCTGCCGGCCAGCGGCCGTGCGGCCTGCCTTCCCGTCACCCGTGCGACCAGGTCCGGGAACGTGAGCACGTTGAGGCGTCGAACCAGGCCGACGACGAAGTACAGCCCGCTCACGCCCAGCATCAGCCCCAGGATCGTGTGGGTCATCAGCGAGTAGCCGCTCGCGTACACGGCGCCGGTGAACCCGATGACGCTCACGGAGCTGACGAAGTTCGCGATCAGGGACCAGGTCGCGAGGACGGGCCCCATCTTCTGCCCGAACACCCAGAAATCCATCACGGTCTTGGTCCGCCGGGCGGCCCAGACCGCGATCGCCATCAGGAGGATGACGTAGAGGACGAACGCGGCGAGGAAGTACGGATTCGGCCCGTTCATCGGCTGCCTCCCTCAGAGGGCTCCGTCGTCGGCCGCTCGCCGCGGATCGCGAACCTGGGCAGGGTGCCCGGCACCTCGTCACCGAACGGCCTGCGCAGCAGGACATGGACGATCAGGTAGTGGATCAGGCCGAGGCTGCCGCCGAGGATCACGATCGCGAAGACGAGGAACATCGGTAGGGGCAAGCCCAGTGGCTTCATAGCACCTCCTGCCAGTGCAGCCTTCTCGGGCGAGTCCATCTCCCGCCGGCGCAGCCGTGCCGTGGCGGCGCCGCTCGCAGTCTACGTCGGCCCCGCACTCACGGGATCGCGGCGAGGATCCCGGGCCGCAGCGTGCCGTCAGGGGCCGCGAAGTCGAGCGCGAGGAGCGTCGCGACGACCGGCGCGACGTCGGTCAACGCCATGCGCTCGATCACGCTGCCACCCTGCACCCCTGCTCCCCACGCCACGAACCCGGTGTGCACCTGCGGCACATCGGGATGATACCCGTGGGCGCCGCCGGATGCCGGGTGCACGGCCGGGCCCGTCAGCTCGCCGCCGAACGCGTTCCCCGGCGCCGCCACCAAGGCGAGCGGGCTCGTCGGGTCGGCGCCCAGCGCCGCGAGCTCCGCGCCCTCGATGACCCGGAACCGCGCGCGCACACCTTCCGGCAGGTCCGCCAGGATGCGCCGAACCTGGTCCAGCGTCGCAGAATCGCCCGGCGCCCGCAAGCGCAGGAACGCGCTCCCGCCCGCCGGGTGGAACGCCGCGCGCCACGCGCCGCGGTCCGGCCGGTCGCCGTGGAGCCCGGCCTCGACGAGCCACACGTTGGGCTGGATCCGGGTGTCGATGTCCACGAACCCGTGGTCGCCCGTGATGACGAACGCCGTACGCTCCAGGATCCCCGCGCGGCCGG
Source organism: bacterium (assembly GCA_003242735.1). Classification (NCBI taxonomy): domain Bacteria; species bacterium. The sequence continues at coordinate 63,006 of QGVH01000021.1, forward strand.
CCGCTTCCACCATCCGCGCGATCGCGCGGTCCACGGCGGCGAGCGCCAGCCGCACCTCGGGGTGCTCCCGGCCGAACGCATGCTGGTGGTAATCGGTCTGGTTCAGGTGGACAAGCAGCAGATTCGGCCGGTACCGCTCGATCAGGTAACCGGCCATCGCCCCGACCGCGTCCTCCCTCGAACGGTTCCTCCCCCAGTAGAAGTCGGGGAAGCGGCCGAGCGCCGCCGCCTCGATCTCTTCGAGCAGCCCTGGCGGGGTGACCCGACTGCGCAGCGCGGCGGCGTGCGCCGCCGCCCCGGTCAGCTCACCTTCCCGCCCTCTGACCGACCAGAACTCGGGCACGTTCCAGTCGATCGGGGCGCCGACCGTGACCGGCCACGAGATCGCGGCCGTGGTCCCGCCCGCGGCCCGCACCGCATCCCAGAGCGTCGGCACGCGGATCGAGTCGTGCTCCACGTACCATCGCCCGCTCTGGCCACCCGCTTCGAACGGCTGATTGTACAGGATGCCGTGGCGCGCGGGCACCGCGCCGGTGACGAGGGTGGTGTGCGAGGGATACGTCACGGTCGGCATGACGCCGCGCACCGCCCGGGCGTGCGCCCCTTCGCGCGCCATCCGCTGCAGCATCGGCGCCGGCCAGCGCTCGTCCAGGTAGAACTCTGGCCGGAAGCCATCCACGGAGATGAGGACGACGTGGTCGGCCGCGCGCCCCCTGGCTCCGGTGCCGGGCTGATCGGGCTGGGCCGCGTGCAGGGAGCCCGCCCTGCCCGCCGCGATGGCCACCAGCGCGCACAGCGCCAGGACACGGGTCCGGGCGGCCGGCCGCTGCGGCGACGCGCTCATGGGACCACTCCGGCGGCCGGGATCACCACTGCGCCGCGACGCGCCGGCACGCGCGCTCGAGCCTGTCCGCCGCCTCGTCCACTTCGGCCTCGGTGATCAGCATGGACGGGCCAATGCGAACGACGTTGCCGTACAGCCCGCCGAGGCCGACGAGCACCCCCTCCTCCCGGCTGGCCTCGAGGAACGCCGCAGCATGCCGCGGGCTCGGCGCCCGGCTCTTCGCGTTCTCCACCAGCTCCAGCCCCAGCATCAGCCCCCGGCCGCGGACCTCGCCGATCCACTCGTACTCGGCCGCGAGCGCCTCGAGCCGCTGCCGGAGCCGCGCGCCGACCGTCTCCGAGCGCGTCGGGACATCCTCCCGCACCATCACGTCCAGCGTGGCTTCGACCGCCGCCATCGACACGGGGTTCCCGCCGAACGTCGAGATCGTCTTGCTCTTCCACGCAGCGGCGATCTCGTCCGTCGTGATCGTCGCGCCGACCGGGAAGCCGTTGGCGATTCCCTTCGCCATGACCATGATGTCCGGCACCACGCCGTCGTGCTGGATCCCCCACCAGTAGCGGCCGGTCCGGCCGAACCCGGTCTGGACCTCGTCCGATATGAACAGGCCGCCGTAGCTGCGGATGATCTCTGCCGCCCGCTTGAGGTAGCCGGGCGGCGGAACGACGAAGCCGCCCACGCCCTGGATCGGCTCGACGATCAGCGCCGCCGGCCGGCCGTTGGTCATCGTCTCGATCACCTCGACCAGGTCGCAGGCGTACGCCTCCACACACTCCTCATCGCACGGGACCTTGAACGGACAGCGGTACGGGTACGGCGCCAGCGCGTGCTTCACCGCGGCGACGGCGCTCGGCAGCGGCCGCCACGCGGCGTGCGCCGTGATGTTGCTCGTGAGCAGCGTGCGTCCGGAGTACGCCCGCCGCAATGCAATGACCTCGCTGCGGCCGGTGTACATGCACGCGAGCATCACCGCGGTCTCCACCGCCTCCGAGCCGCTGTTGGTGAAGAACGTGCGCTTGAGCCCCGGTGGCGCCAGCTCCGCGAGTCGCCGCGCCGCCCCGACCTGCTCGGCGGTCACGTACAGCGTGGAGGTGTGCCCCAGGCGGCCGACCTGCTCCCGCACGCGCTCGACCACCGCGGGGTGACAGTGCCCGATCGACGTCGTCAGGATCCCCGCGAACAGGTCCAGGTACTCCCGGCCTTCGGCGTCGATCACGCGCACGCCGCTCGCCTCCACCAGGACCAGCGGCTCCCGATAGTATGGAGTCACACACGGGAAGAGGAACTCGCTGTGCGCGGCGCGCGCATCCGCGACCGTCGCCCCGGCCACGCCGCTCGCCATAATCGCCTCCGGTTTGCGTCACCAGCGTGAGATCACGACCCGGCGATCCGTGTAGAACGCGATCGCATCGCTGCCCTGCGCCTTCAGGTCGCCATAGAAGGACGCCCGCGATCCGCCGAACGGAAACATCGCCATCGGCGCCGCGACGCCGATGTTGATGCCGATCATGCTCACCCCTGCGCGGTACCGGAACTCGCGCGCCGCGCGCCCGCTCGAGGTGAAGATCGACGTCGCGTTTCCGTACTCCACCCGGTGCATCAGCTCGATGGCCTCGTCGAGGGACTTCACGTGCGTCAGCGCTGCCACCGGTCCGAAGATCTCCTCACGGCCGAGCGGCATGTCCGGCGTCACGTTCTCGAACACGGTCGGGCCGAGCCAGTGCCCCGCCTCGTACCCCTTGACCGTCGCGTTGCGGCCGTCCAGGACCATGCGGGCGCCGTCCTTCTCGCCGCGATCGATGTAGCCGATCACGCGCTCGCGGTGGCGGGCCGAGATGAGCGGACCCATGTCCACCCCTTCGTCCAGCCCGTAGCCGAGGCGCAGCGAAGCCGCGGTGTCGAGGAACCGCTCCCGCATGGGAGCGTATGCCTCGCCCACGCCCACGACCACGCTCCCCGCCAGACACCTCTGACCAGCCGAGCCGAAGAGCGAGCTGATGAGCGCATCGTTCACCCGGTCGTAATCCACGTCCGACATGACGATCATGTGGTTCTTCGCGCCGCCCAGCGCCTGGACGCGCTTGCCGTGCGCCGCCGCCTTCGCATAGACGGTCCGTGCGACCGCGCTCGAGCCGACGAACGACACGCCCACCACGTCCGGGTGCTCGACCAACGCCTCCACCGCCTCGCGTCCGCCATGGACGACGTTCAGCACGCCCGGCGGCAACCCCGCCTCCATGGCGAGCGAGACGATGCGCTGATGCGTCAGAGGATCCTGCTCGCTGGGCTTCAGGACCACCGTGTTCCCCGTCGCCACGGCGTATGGCCAGAACCACAGCGGGATCATCACGGGGAAGTTGTAGGGCGTGATCGCCGCGAAAACGCCGAGCGGCTGTCGCACCGTCTCGCAATCGATGCCCGGCGCGATGTCCTCCAGCGTCTCGCCCATCATGAGCGTGGGGATGCCGCAGGCATGCTCCACGTTCTCAATGCCGCGCTGGAGCTCCGCGCGTGCTTCGGCACGGGTTTTCCCGTGCTCGCGCGTCACCGACTCGGCCAGCTCGTCCGCGTGCGCCTCGAGGAGGGCCTTGAGGCGGAACAGCACCCGCACCCGCTCGACGGCGGGCGTCGCGCGCCATGCGGGGAAGGCCTCGCGTGCCGCCCGGACCGCGCGATCCACGTCCTCGCGGTTCGAGAGGGGGACGTATCCCAGCAGCTCACCGGTGCCGGGGTCCGTGACGGGTAGTTTCTCGCTGGAGGTGGACGCCGTCCAGGCGCCGCCGATGAAGTTGGGGATCGTTTCGGATCCCGCGCGAGTTCGCTCGGTCACCGCGCGTGCCATGAGAGGTTCTGTCAGGGCTGGGTCCGCTTGCGGTATGCAGTATACAATCTGCACGCACGCACCGTCAAGGAACCTCTGGATGCCCCCGTGGGCCCGCGGATTTCGGAGCGCCGACGGGGGTTGTGCCCCGCCCTCACGCGCTTATCTTCTCTTTGGGCATTGTATTCAAATGGACGACACACCTCTCCGGGACGACCGGGGAGCGAAGGAGATGCTCAGGCCGATGGCGGACCGCCAGTGGCCGCAGATCAAACCCCTGACGTTCGCAGACCAGGTCTACGAGGCACTGCGCGACCGGATCCTCGAGGGCGAGCTCTCCCCGGGCGAGTTCATCCGCGAGCAAGAGGTCAGCGAGGCCATGGGGGTCAGCCGGACCCCCGTCCGTGAAGCGTTGGGTCGCCTCGCGAGCGAAGGATTCCTGGAACGGATCCCCCACCGCGGATTCCGGATCCCCGAGGAGCCGCTCCGCGAGGTCCTCGACGTCTACCCGATCGTCTCCGCGCTCGAGGTCCTGTGCGGACGGTTGGCCCTGCCGCGGCTCGAACCGGCGGACATCGAACGGCTCAAGGCCATCAACGCAAAGCTCGCGAAGGGCGCAGAGCAAAAGGGCAGGAAGCGGAACCGGAAGCACGCGCGTGAATTGGTCGAGCTGAACAACCAGTTCCACCGCGTCTTTTGGGAACGCTGCGGGAACCGCCGGCTGCTCGAGCTGCTCGAAGACCTGCGCTCACAGATCCTGCGACTCGAGCTCTGGTACTACTCTTACCCCGAGCACACGGCCCAGTCGGTGCGCGAGCACGATCAGATCATCCGCGCCATCGAGGCCGGAGACCACGAAGAGGCGCTGCGTGTGCTCGAGCGCAACATGGCGCTCACATCCACCATGCTCGCCGAGGAGACCGGGAAGCTCGAAGCCATCGCGTTCCTGGGCGCCGGCGTGTCTGCCTGACCCCCGGGGACCACCGGACGGCCCGAACGCGCCGTGGGCGTGCAGCGGGTCGGCTCGTGCCCGGGGAGGTCGACACCCGCGGCATCCTTCGTGCGGCCGGCGCCCTGGGTCGCTGCGCCGCCGGCCGGGCCCCGCCCCGCCGCGGCGCTGGCGCCGGCCACCGTTCACGGGAGGGTAGAGTCCATGGTGGACAAGCTCAGGCTCAGCGAAGAGGAGTGGCGGCGACGGCTCACGCCCGAGCAGTACCGTGTGCTCCGCGAGCACGGCACGGAGCCCCCATGGCAGGGCTGCTTCGTCGGCACCAAGGAGCCGGGCACCTACGTCTGCGCGGCGTGCGGCAACCCGCTCTTCGCCTCCGGCGTGAAGTACGAGTCCGGCACCGGCTGGCCGTCGTTCACGCAGCCGATCTCCGAGGACGCGGTCACCGAGCACGAAGACCGCTCGTACGGGATGATCCGCACCGAGGTGCGCTGCGCCCGCTGCGACAGCCACCTCGGCCACGTGTTCCCGGATGGCCCGCCGCCCACGGGGTTGCGCTACTGCATCAACTCCATCGCCTTGAAGCACGTACCCGAGGGCGAGCCGATCCGGCTGGTGACGGAGTAGGGCGGCTGCCGCCCTCGATGAAAGAGGCGCGCTGGGGAAGGGTCCCCGGCGCGCCTCGATCGGTTCTCCCGCCGTGCGGGTCAGCTCACTCAGAGGTTGCTCGGCCGGCGCAGCAGGAACTGGGCGCCGAAGGTGCCGACGAACTGCGTGACGATGGGCCGCGCCGGCACGGAGCCGCTGCTGCGCTCGAGGGACAGCCGCACGTGGGTGAAGTGCGTGAAGTCCAGATCGGGCGACGGCAGCTTGTCGATGTAGAGCTTCGGCAGACGGCGCGTCTGGTCCGGCGGCGGAAGCACGTCCAGCCCCGTGGCCGGCGTGCGGTCCTCGTTCAGTAGCGGGCCCAGGGAGACCCAGACGTCCCGCTGCTCGTCGTGCAGCCACGCGATGTACGTGAAGCCCGGCGGCGCAACGGACAGGTTCTCAAGAACGCCGCCCAGCCAGAAGTCGTTCGACCCGTACTCGCCGCGCTCCCACAGCCCGACCCGGCCGGTGCCGGCCACGCTGTAGGGGTACGGCGCCGGCTCCGCGTCGAAGTGCCCGAACACGAGGTTGGCCGTCGCGGACACCGCGCCCGTGTTCAGGTCGCGGAACCGCGCCCAGAGGGCGCCGGCACCCTGCGGCCCGACGCCGATCACGACCGCCGTCGCGCTGCCCGGGCCGCTGAGCGTGACGCTCCCGGTCCCCGACGCATCGGCGTTGAAGGTGACCCGAGAGCCCGTGGTTCCCGTGCGCTCGTCCACGAGGTACGCCGAGTAATCGCCGGCAGGGAGCCGCACGGCGTTGACCGTCACCTCGGAGACGACCCCGTCCGTCTCCGCAACGGCGACCGTGCCGCCCGGGATCCGGTCGGCGGGCGAGGGCTCGGCGAGTACGCGGACGTCGTAGACCCTCCCCTTGAGCTCGGAAGGCAGCCGCTCCTCGCCGCATGCCGCAACGGCGAGCACGGCGCCGACCAACACGAGATGCTGTGTGCGGCGCATCACCGTCCCCTCCCCGGAGCAAAGCTGAAGCCAGCCGAGATCCGCAGGTTGTGGATCACGTCTTCCTCAGGCGGTGGCGGCGGGAGCGGATTCGGGAACCGGTCCTCCCGGAGCAGTCGATCCGCGAGCGAGAGGTTGTCCCGATCGAAGCCCGTGTAGATCCGATCGCTGACCGTGACCATGATCCGCGCGTCCTCCGACACGGCGAAACTGAGGCCGCCGCCCACCGAGTAGGCGAGCCCGGAGAACGTCCGCCGCTCACGGTCGCTCTGCGGCTGGGATTGCGGGTCCAGGAAGAAGGTGTAGCGGCCGACGCCCGCCTGCACCATCGGCTCGAAACGTCCCAACGCCAGGCGATACTCGGCCTGCAGACCGTAGTCGAACGCCGTGACCTGCTGGCTCACCACGTAGAGGAGCGTCGTGTCGTTGGCCGAGTTGGGCGTCCAGTAGGTGTGCCGCATCAGCGGGAAGTACTCGCCCTTCGTCCACGGCCGGGCCACGCTCGCCTGGAAGCCAACGGCCAGGTGGGACGTCAGGAAGTACATCGTCTCTACGCCAACCGCGCCGCTGGTCTCCAGCGCCGCCGACTCGGCGTAGCGCATGTGCTCGGCGCGCACCGAGATCAGGAACTGACCGGACTGGATCTGCGCGTCGAGCGGCCCGGTGCCGAGCAGCACCATTGCGAGGGCGATGCTGCCGCGGCGGATGGCGTGCCAGGAGTCTCTCATGGTTCAGCCCGTAGGGTTAGAATCCGAACTCGATCGAGATGCT